>PWVY01000298.1 GCA_003561665.1 Thermoplasmata archaeon | reverse complement strand
CTTCACCTGGACAGACTGCTGCCTCCAAACCCGGAGAATCTACGAGAACCTCACACGACGCTCCAAATCCTGGGAGGGATCAAACAAATGACCAAGATTTGTTTCTATTTCCAAGTACACCAACCCGCCCGGCTCCGTCGCATCCAAGCCTTCGATTCAGCCACAGGCTACGACCTATGGAATGACGAAGCAAACGAAAGGATCCTCCAACGAGCAGCCGAAAAATGCTACCTCCCAGCCAACAACCTCATCCTTGACCTCATCCAGCGAACCGATGGCGCCTTCCGAGTCGCCTACTCCATCACAGGGATCTTCCTCGAGCAAGCCGCACGATACGAACCGCGCATCATCGATTCGTTCCAGGACCTCGCAGACACCGGGTCCGTGGAGTTCCTCGCGGAAACCTACCACCACTCGTTAAGTGGCCTCTGGGACGACCCTTCCGAATTCGAAGCGCAAATCAAGATGCATCACGACCTCACAGAACGGCTCTTTGACCAATCCCCCAACGTCTTCCGCAACACCGAACTCATCTATGACAACCGCATCGCTCGACGCATCCATGACCTGGGATACAAGGCCATCCTCACCGAAGGAACCGAGAAGATCCTTGGAGAGCGACCCCCGACCCATGTTTACGCCTCCAGCCCCCCCGAAGCGGACTTGAAGGTTCTTCTCAAACACTACCCCCTAAGCGATGACATCGCGTTCCGCTTCTCATCCTCCGACTGGTCCCAAGGACCCCTAACGGCGGACAAATACGCCGCGTGGCTCTCCCAGACTCCTGGCGAAACGATCAACCTCTTCATGGACTACGAAACGTTCGGTGAACATCAGTGGCCCGAAACGGGCATCTTCGAGTTCCTTGAGCACCTTCCAAAAGAGGTTGCAAAACGACCGGATCTTTCCTTCGCGTTACCAAGCGAGATCATCGATGTTCACCCGCCTCGAGGGGAGATCGATGCCCCCTACGCGATCTCCTGGGCTGACCAAGAGCGCGATGTCTCAGCATGGCTACACAACAAGATGCAACACGAATGCTTCAACTCACTGCAGGAACTCGAAACCGCAGTGAAAGAACAAGAAGAACCCCCTCTTGTGGAAGCATGGCGGCGGCTACAAACCAGCGATCACCTCTATTATTGCTCCACCAAGCAGCTCGCCGATCAAGCCATCCACTCGTACTTTTCCCCTTACGACTCGCCGTACGTTGCTTACATCAACTACCGAAACGCGATAAAAGAGATCGAGAAGAGGACCAAGAAGGCTAGGCGTATACCCGCTATATCGTGAACAGATCCAGGAAAAAACCCAGGACGCCGAGCCCAGCCAGCACGAGCATCCACACGATGGGCCCTCGGCGTTTGCGCTCCTCCTGGAACTGATCCACCGTTGACGTGTTTCTTCCAGGCTGACGAAGCGAATCGTTGGCTTCCTTCTTTCCCTCCTGGGAGGCACAGACGGAGGCGGTAGAGGACATGGTAAGGGGAGACTCCCTCAGGAGGATACTAGAAGGTGTCCCCGAGTTGATGCTCGTGAGAATCGCCTCCATGCTCCTCACTGTTCATGGAACACGAACACCGAGGATCCAACCTTTAGGACATCACCGTGTTCCAAAGCTTCCTCGCCACCGAATTCGACCGGGTTACCGTTCACAATGGTTCGATGATGGGACGTGCGAAGGTCGATGAGCTTGTACCCTGGGGCTTCGTTGCGAGGAAGGATCTCGGCATCCTCAGAAGCGACATGGGGATCGTAATCGACCTTCACGGAGCATTCCTCCCCATGACCGATCACCCAACCTCGAGGAGGAGAACGATGCCCTTCGTTGAGGGGATAAACTTGGCCGTCGTAAAGCCCGCGTACCAATACGAGTTTGGGCCCAGCCTGCCATCCGTCCTCGTAGTTGTCGGAGGTGTTGCCGTTCGAGGATCGACCGATGTACGCGTTCAAGTTGTGCAGCTTCTCCACGATGTCATAGAATGCTTGCTCGTTCACTTTGAATTCGCTAACGTGGCGGCCATCATCACGTTCTCGCTCAGAAACGATGACGAGGTTTGCTTCGCGGAGTTGTCGCAGGTGATGGCGGATCGCTTGGCGGGTTAGCTGGCGGTTAGGGTTCGCCTCATTGGAGGCTCGAGAAGGGGTCATCTCGATCTCGTCGACGATCTTCGGTTCACGAAGCTGTTGGAGAAGGTCGAGCCTGTTGGGGTCTGCCAAGAGCTTCAAGGTGTCGGAGAGGGGATTAGTTGCCGTATCGTGACGAGGCATGAGGCCACCATCCCTCGCCTCTGGGCGAACCTCGTCATAAGGCTCAGGAGGCTATGGTTGTTCACGCCAAGGTTCGGTTTGTAGGGGAAAATCTTCCTTTCTCTTCCCTGTCGGGCGCTGCTCCTTGGTTTTGTGTGTGATTGAGGGAAGCGTGAGGAGGAACATGGCTCCTTGCCCTGGCGGTATTTCGGTTGGTTCCGTTCGCGCGGGAAGGGAGGAGCGATCGGGGGGTTGGAGGGTAAGATCTCCGCCGTGGGCTTTGAGGATCCTCCGGCACGCCTTCAGGCCAGGTTGACCGGAGGGGTTCCTTCGACGGGGGAGGTTCGTGATGATGGCGTACCGAATCTCATGGGGGGCTTCTTCGCTGGTGATGTGGATTCGCGGGCGATCGTTGGTGACGTTCAGGATGGCATGGGTGAGGATGGTTGTTAGGATGTTTTCGAGTTGAGGTGGATGCGAGGGGGAGGGAGAGAGTATGTCGTGTGTGAGGTGAGCGTCGTGTTGTTCGCGGATCGGGGTGAGGTGTTCGAGGGCGGCTTGGAGAGGTTTGTTCACATCGAAGGGAGGGGTTGGTTTTCGGAGGTCTTGGAGCCATAGGTAGGTTCTGTGGTTGTTTGTGGATCGATGCACGGTCAGGGGGAAGGTTGTTCCGTTGCTGTGCTGGCCGGTATGGATCGGGTTCAGGGTGGAGTTTGTGAGGTCAGGGATGAGATCGTTGCGGTGTGATTCATGGAGGCGGGGGGGGAGGTATCCGAAGAGGCTATGAGCGGGGGGGTTCGCGGTTTCGATGGTCTCTTCTGAGGTCGTGGTTAGGATGGGGTATGGGCCGGTTTCGAGGAGGGCTCGAACGCGGGTTGAGGCGTCGTTGGATGTCTCCATGGTTGAGGCTCGGAGCGTTCGGGGGAAAAGGTTGGCGAACGGAGGGTCGGGTTAGGGGGGAGGGCTTGTTCCTGGGGACGGTGTTGTGGTCGTGGGGGAATCGTCGTTTTCGATACCAAAGGGAGACTTGTGGTCCTGAGTTCCTGTTACGTGGTGCTGAAATGGTGCGGGTCTCGTTCTGTATCTGCTGCGAGACCTTCCTCTCGCTGGCTCGTGTCTGGAGCGATGGATTCCGGCCGCCGTGCTCGGTCTTGGGGCGTGACCGGCTGGTTTGTACGGGGTCATCGTATCCGAGCAACGTTGTCGTGAGAGGAGGGGCTGAGGTGAGGTAACATGCTTCGAGGTGATTTGACGACTCAGAAGGACGCGTTGGTGGATCAGCTGGCGGCCATCAGCGATGAGAACAGGTTCCGTTTGTTAACGGAGCTTCGAGAACCGAAAACGATCAACGACATCGAGCTCACGGCGAAGACGGGTACGGCTGAGTATCGGGGTGATCGGCATCTTACCCGTCAGGGGATCCAGTACCATCTTGACATCTTGCGAGATTCTGGTTTCGTTCGTGTGGATTTGGAGAATCGAGGCGGGCGTCGGATGAATGTTCACCAGGTTGACCCGGGCGGGCTTTTCTTGTTCCATGATGGGGTTCAGCGCGTGATGGCCTCGTTGGGGGATCGGCACCCTCCCACGGATCGGCCGACCATGGAACTCACTGAAGAGATGAACGAGCCGTGGCCTCCTGAGCCCCGGTTGGTGTTGTTAAGGGGTCTTAACCCGGGGAGGGCGTTCTCTCTTTCAGGGAAGCCCCCTGGCGCGACGCGAGGTTGGATCATCGGTCGCTCTCCGAAAGCAGAGGTATCCCTTACGTACGATCCATACGTTTCGAAAGAGGATGCTGAGATTTTCCCTACCGGGGACGGGTTCCAGATTTTGGATCTCCGCTCCTCCAAGAACCGGGTCCGTGTGAACGACCAGAGCTTGGCGTGTGGGGGAGATGCGACCCTCACGCGAGGGGATGTGGTCCACGTGGGACGCTCATCGTTGGTGTATCACGGGCCCTGATCCGGTGAAGACTCTGGGGCCTTCTCTTTGGTTGGGATGGGCCGGCGTGCTGCGTCTTGAAGGTGATGTTCGATGAGGCTTTGCGTCGCTTTGCGGAGGAGCGCTGACAAGGCTCCGGTGCTCTTCCCGAGTTGCTCTGCGAGTTCCCTTTGGCGGAGCCTTCGTGGGACTTCGAAGTAACCGGCTTTGTACGCTGCAAGAAGCGTCTTGCGCTCGGCTTGGGTCAAGGGATTGGACTGGCGATTCTCTTCCTGGGAGGTGTCTGAGATCTGGAGGAGGGTTGCTTCGAATTCGTCGTGGAGTTTCTTCGCTTCCCGTCGGGAGGTATGGATCTTGAGGGTCGCGGTTCCATCGCTTCGAAGGATCAAGGACTCGGTCCCGTATCTCTCAAAGAGCGTCTCCAGAATCGGGGGTAGGTCTTCGGTTTGAACGGCCAGGACGTGGTTCGTTGTTTGGTCGGGGCGCGGTTGGAAGTCCCCGATTTCTTCGATCCAGCGTTCCAGGGCTTCTTGGTCTTGTTCCAACGTCCAAACGTAGAGGATCCAAACACCGTCGACGTTGAGGGCGCTTAGGTGCGTGTCGGTCTCCGGAGTTTCCATGCCTAGGGCTTGAGTTCGGCATTCTAACCGTGCGTGGACATGGTCAGGCGAGGGAATCCTCTCCGTGGCGGAAAGCTGAGCCATGGGTGTTAGCGTTTACGGGTACGTTTTCATCCGACCGAACACATCATTGTGGAGGGTGTTTGTGTGACGGTGCCGGGGCCCTTTGGGGGCAGTGAGCGTCCAGGGGGGTGTGGTGAGGTCATGGGGGTCCAAAGGGCCCGGCCCGTGGAGTGCTCCTCCTAGGTGTTGACGGATAAGGATCGCGCAATAATCATGGACGTCGTCAAAGCGGTGCTGGGGTGTACTGGGGGAGGGTTTGGTTGGAAGAGGACAACAGGACCGCGCCGGGGTGTTAGGTGAGCGGCCAGATGTTTCAAGGGTGAGGGACAGCCGTTGGCGCGGCCCTGTCGCTGTGTGTAGGGTTGGTTCGTGAACGGTTAACGTTCTCCAAGGGTGTTCTGCGCGTTTCGACTCGTTCCTTGGTGGCTTGCGATGTGCCTAGGGTCCGTGGTAGAGGAGCAGGGTGAAGCCGACTTGGATGAGATCTCCTCGTTGAAGCCTTGTTTCGGCGCCTCGGGTCATGGGTTCATCGTTAACCGTGACGCGGTGGTCGGTGGATCGGTAGTCTAGAACGTTGATGCCTTCCGTGGTGGGGATGAGTTCTGCGGCTTTCCCTTCGATGATGGGGTCCCAGGGGATGTGGATGTCGGCGTTGGGGTCCGTCCCGAGAACCCATCCTTGGTCTGCGTTGGGGTCTTTCCCGGTGAGGGGGTAGGCTTTGCCTTGGTTGAGGCCGTGGATTTGAACCAAGCGAGGTTCAGGACCCCATGGGCCATGGAGGGGTGGAAGATCGGGGAAGTTGGGAGCCTTGGCGGGGGGGTATCCTTGGGCGAGGGTTCGGCTTGCCGCGTGGAGCTGTTCGATCATGGCGAAAAGGCCTCTGGGGGAGGCTTGGTACGTGGTCACTTGGCGGCCTTCGATGGTTGTGGTTCCTTTCTGGATGAGGCCTGCTTTTTCGAGTTTGGTGAGGTGGTATCGGACGCCTTGGCGGGTCATGCTTCGGTCTTCTTGGTGCTTTGGGGTGCCTCGTTTGGTTTCGAGTTGGATCTCGTTGACGGTGCGTGGTTCGTTGAGAAGCCCAAGGAGCTTGAAGCGGGTCGGGTCTCCGAGGGCTTCGAGACGTTCTTGCAGGTTCTTGAGATCCACCGGGGGCACCCAGGTCGCTCTTTGGACCTTTTGGGGTTCAAGGCTTCTCAAAGACGTGCTTGGGTGGAGTGGTGAGCGTTATCGTGGCTTCGGCGAGGGTGGGATGTTAGTCGTTGGGGTCGAGGTGGGCTTCGAGGGCGTCGCGCAGTTCTTGGGGGATGGGGGTGGGTTGGAAGCTCTCGTCGACGGTCACGCGGGTGTGTGTTCCTTCGGCGACCGTGTCGTCTTCTTGGTCGCGAGCATGGTAGTGGAACGTCATGCTGGAGCGTCCGAGCTTCTTGATGCTCACTTCGATCGTTAAGCGGTCGCCGGCTTCCATGGGTTTCTTGAAGTCGACGTCCACGTTCACGACGGGGATCTTGAGGTTGAAGGCTTTTGACCCGGTTCTGGCGAGACCGAGTTCTTCCATGAAGTCCTCGTAGGCTTGATGGAAGTAGTCGATGAAGTGAGGGTGGTACACGATCCCGGCTTTGTCGATGTGGCCGAAGTAGACTTTCTGGATCTTCGTGAACATCAAGGCTTGATGGTCGCTTGCACGGAAAGGTCCTCTGCACCCATATGTTGAAACGACGGCCATCGCTAAGGAGGCCAATCATGACGGCGTCTGCTGATGAGGATCTTCCCTTCCCGATGGAGCTTTGCAGCAAAAGCGGAGGATACGAGGTGAACCCTGGCCAGGGGTTTGACGTAGGGCTCGATGAGGGTGTTGAACGTTTCCAGGATGCAGGGATGAGGGTTGTGACGAACGCGGGCGTGCTCTTGGTGGTGGATGCAGGCGTGTGCGAGGTGAGCGTGTTCGAGTCGGGTCGTTTGCTTGTGAAAACGAAGGACAAGGAGGCGGCCAAGCGCGCGGTTGTGGCCGTGTATGACGCGTTGGGGGTGTCGTTTTGAGCTTCGTGCCCGAGCGCGTGCGGGAGGATATCCCTTTGCTTGGGGGGGAGGATGCGCCGGTGTACTTCGACAATGCTTGCATGACGCTGAAACCGCGCCCCGTCATCGAGGCTTTGACCGCGTATTACGAAAAGATGCCGGTGTGCGCGGGGCGTTCAACGCACGCGCTTGCTCGACGCGTGGGCGAACACGTGGAGGCCTCCAGGGCGGCCGTGTCAGGTTTCCTAGGCGCGGATCGTCCAAGCGAGGTCGTGTTCACGAAGAACACGACGGAAGCGTTGAACCTGGCCGCGCGTGGCTTAGGCCTGGAGGCGGGAAGCACGGTGTTGACGACGGATCGGGAGCACAACAGCAACTTGGTCCCCTTCCAACGCCTGGAGAAGGTTCATCACGAGGCTGTCCGGGGGACCAGGGAGGGGGAGGTTGATTTGGAGGCGTGGAAGCAGCGCCTTGAGCGGGGGGATGTGTCGTTGGTGAGCGTTTGCCATATGAGCAACTTGGACGGGTACAAGGTGCCGGTGGGGGCCATCGCGGAGATCGCGCATGATCACGGCGCGTTGGTGTTGGTGGATGGGGCGCAATCGGCCCCGCACATGCCGGTGGATGTGCACGCGTTGGGGGTGGACTTGTTCGCGTTCAGCGTGCACAAGATGATGGGGCCCACGGGCGTTGGCGTGTTGTGGGGAAGAGAGGACGTGTTGGAGGGGATGGAGCCGCTCGTGTCGGGGGGGAGCACGATCGAGACGACGCGCTTGGATGGGCACACGCTGCGTGATCCTCCCGGGCGTTTCGAGGCAGGCCTTCAGGGTTTCGGGGGGTTGGTTGCTACGCGTGCGGCCGTGGAGTACGTGGACGGGTTGGGGCTCAAGGAGGTGCAGGAGCACGAGGAGCGGCTCTCCTTGCGCTTGCAGGAGGGCCTTGAGGAACGAGGGGTGACCGTGATCGGGGCTTCAAGGGCAAAGGGCAACGGGATCGTATCCTTCACGCTGGAGGACGTGGGCATCCATGAGCTTGCGATCCTGCTGGAGGACAAGGGAGGCGTGTTGGTGCGCTCGGGGCTTCATTGCTTGGACAGCTGGTTCTACGAGCAGGGCCTGGAGGGATCGTGCAGGGCGAGCCTGTACGCGTACAACACGCTGCGCGAGGTCGAGCACATGCTTGGCGTTATCGACGAGATCCAGGCGGCCCTGGGCGGTTGACCCGCTGGGGGTGCGTTCTATCCGGAGGGTGGGTTCGAACCTGCCAAGCGAGCTAGAGCCCGATAACCGAGCCCGCCAGCGCGTTACAAACAGTGCACGATTCCATCCTTCGCGTGGATGCTTAGGCCTTCTGAACGGTGGAACGTTGCCTCAAAGCCGTGGAGGGTCTGGGGAAGCATCCTCTTCTTGCAGGAAGAAGAACTGTTGCCGGCTGTCCATCAGGTTCAACCGTTGCCCCACGTGGTCACCGTCTTGAAGCCGCGAGATGGCGTACCGGACGGTTCGGGGAGGCATGCCTGTGATCTCGACGAGTTCTTTGTGCGTGAGCGGGCCTTCCAGGGCAAGGGTCTCATAGAGGGTTTTCGCGCTTGGGGGCAAACCCTCGGGCACGGTGGTAAGTTCAAGCAACGACTGTCAAGCCTCCTGGCTTGCATCCTCACGCGATAGGCAGGTATTTAACGTCTTGCTTGGAGGCAGCGTGACAAGCAATACCTAGACGTGCTTGTTGCGTTGGGTTGCGCGTCGCAGAAGCGCGGCCGCGAGCGCGATAGCGATCGTGATCGCGGCAGCGTAGGCAAGAAGCGTTGCACGACCCAGGGTGAGCGCGGCTGCAACCCACACGATGCAGAGCACAACCAGGAAGGCTTTCTCGTTTGCACCCAACAGCACGGAGGGAGGATCCGCGAAGGGGCTGTCTTCCTCGAGGGGCGGGACATGCTTCATAGGGCATCCTCCTTGGCGTTGTCTCGCATCCAAGGAACGGTCAGCCAGGCTCCTGCCGCTACAAGCCCCAGGGCGAGCAGGGCGAAGACCGGATCGCGTAGGAACGCGGAAGCCGTCACGAACAGGGCGGCCACGAGCACGGTGACCGTGATGAGGATCACATCGAAGAGGACCCGAGGAGAGGGCGCAACGGTCGAAACAGGCTCTTGCTCAGGTTCTGGGCTTGAACTCGAGCTCTCATCGTTGCTGACCTGCTCCGTGAGCTCCTCGACAGCGTCCGCTACGCGCTCAAGAACCGGCACGACCGGTTCGTGCGCTGGGAGGTTCGCGGCGGGCGCGGGAGGTTCATCGTTTCGGGGTTCAGCCGCCGTCACTTCCGCGATGACGACTTCGCGAACCACCGTCTCGGTCGGAGATTGGGGCTGCATCGCGGGTTCGGGGTTGAGGGATGCTTCGTCGGTAGGAGCGGTGAGGTCCACGTTGGGGG
>PWVY01000336.1 GCA_003561665.1 Thermoplasmata archaeon | reverse complement strand
CCAAGAACCCCAACGCGACAGGGGCCAAGCTCAACGGGACCACGAGCAACCACACTGCCTCCGGGTTCGGCAACACCAACCACCCCTGCACGTTCAGCGCACCGAACAGCGCATCAGGCAACGTTCCCCTCCCATCCCCCACCTCGAACCATGGCGCCTCACGCAAAAGCGCGATGCCCGCAGCAGCGGGCAAAGCAATCAAGAACAACAAAGCAAGCCCCTTCGCATGCGATGCCCCCATCGCCTCAACGAGCGTCCACCGCCGCCTCTCCTCACGAGACAAAGGCCGAGGGGGCGGCGTCGTCGTCAAGCCAGCCAACACCCCAAGACCCGCCGCAGTCAAACCCAACCCGATACCAGCCAAACGCGCCGGGATCGGATCCAACCCCCGCCCCAAGAAGAACAATGCAGGCAACAAAGCAAACGCCGCTCCCAGGGTTGCCGTCACGGTCAACCGAACGCTCTCGATGCGAGCGCGCGAAGGCCGCTCGAAAGCCAACCGAGATACAGCGTACAACGGACCGAAAAGGGCCAACGGGAGCAACCCTGCCGTGAGCATGCCCTGGTACGCAGCCAAGACACCGATGGGAGCGGCTACGACCAAGGAAAGCAACGCTCGCTGTACCACGCTCCTGCACATGAGACCTGGTTGAAAACCCTGCTTGATTCTTCACCACGAGCACAGCTAAAGGTGAGAAGAAGCCGGGGGGAAAACCCCCCGGCGATGGGGGCACTGGGATCTTCACGCCGCCGGGGTCGGCCCGGCATCGTTTTGAACCCAGATCGGCGGGTCTCTCCTATCGCGGGTCAGCGCTCCAGTCAGTCAGCATCCTGACCGTCTCAGCAGACCCGAATCGGTCATCATTCCCAGGATAACTGGAGCCCACCATGATCCCTGGTTACACCATGCCCCCATTCCTCGCGTGGACCCTGCCAGCGGTGCACCACCGGCGGTTTGCGTCCCGCGGATGCGGTCTGCGTTCAGGTCCATGCGGGGTTCGAAAGGAACCCAAAGCCCCTATTTAATCCTGCTGGGCGAAGGCGGGGGATTGGCGCCCGACCCCTCGCTTAGGGCACGGTTTAAGTAGGGCCGTGTGTTCGGGCCGGCGAGATGGTCACCCGCCAACCGATCGTGTCGGTCCTCGGTCACGTCGACCACGGCAAGACGACGTTCCTCGACCGTGTTCGGGGGTCGAGCATCGTTGCTGGCGAGGCCGGGGGCATCACGCAGCATATCGGCGCCACGGAGGTCCCCCTCGATGCCATCGAGCGTGTGTGTGGCCCGCTCATGGAGGGGCGCTCGTTCACGGTCCCGGGGTTGTTGTTCATCGATACGCCGGGTCACCGAGCGTTCTCGACGCTGAGGGCTCGAGGGGGCGCGTTGGCGGACATCGGGGTCGTCGTCGTGGACGTGCAAGAGGGGTTGATGCCTCAAACGGAGGAGGCGTTGGGGATCCTGCGAAGAAACGAGACCCCGTTCGTGGTCGCTGCGAACAAAATCGACCGCTTGCACGGTTGGGATCCCAAGGAGGATACCCCGTTCGGTGCGTCGTTCCAAGAGCAAACGGAGACGGTGCAGGGCCGGTTCCAGGAGGCGTTGTACGCGTTGATTGGGGACCTCCATGATGCCGGGTTCCAGGCGGATCGTTACGATCAGATCACGGATTTCACGAAGAACGTGGCAATCGTTCCCATCAGCGCGCTTACAGGGGAGGGGCTCGCTGACCTTTTGCTGGTGATGACGGGGCTTGCACAGCGGTTCTTGGAGGGCGAGGGTCAGCTGGACGTTGATCTGGATGCTCCCGGTCGAGCGACGGTTCTTGAGGTCAAGGAAGAGCGTGGTTTCGGGAGCACGCTGGATGTGATCCTGTACGATGGGACCTTGCATGAGGGAGACAAGATCACGGTGGGTACGCGCAACGACCCGGTTGTGACGAACGTGCGGGCATTGCTGAAGCCCAAACCGCTGGAGGAGATCAGGGACCCAAGCGAGCGGTTCAACAGCGTTGAAGAGGTCCAAGCAGCGAGTGGATTAAAGATCAGCGCGCCAGACATCGATGAGGTCGTCCCTGGTGCTCCCTTGTTCGCTCTTAGCGACGATGCGGACGAGGGCGACGTTCAAGCGTTACGAGAGGAGATCGCAAGCGAGCTCTCAGCGGACATCTCGATCAAGGACAATGAAGGCATCATCGTGAAAGCGGACACGCTGGGGTCCCTTGAGGCCCTCGCGTTCGAGTTGGAGGAGGCAGAGATCCCCATCCGCATGGCCCGGGTTGGCGACATCAGTCCGCGCGATATCATCGATGCGGAGACGTTGCCCGAGCCCGAGCACCAAGTCATCCTGGGTTTCGGCGTCGAAGCGAGCCAGGACGCGGAGGATGATGCTCGAGAGGCGGGTGTTGAACTGATCACGAGCGACATCGTGTACCGGTTGATCGAAGATTACGAAGCGTTCGTTGAGAGCATGAAGGCCGAACGCCAAGAGGATGCCCGAAGCGAGATCGCGTTCCCAGGAAAGTTCCGTTTCTTGCCGGATCACGCCTTCCGTATGCGTAAGCCGGCCATCATGGGTGTTCGCGTTCTCAAAGGGCGCATCCGGCAAGACCAGCGCGTGCTCACCAGTCAGGGGCGTGTCGTGGGCCGCATCCAAAGCATCCGGCTCGATGACAACACGGTCCCGGAGGCAAAGCAAGGTGAAGAGGTCGCCATCGCGGTCTCGGGCGTTCAGATCGGTCGCCAGATGGAGCAAGGGGAAACGTACTACGTGAACATCCCAGGGAAGGATTACCAGGCGCTTGGCGACGAGGAGTTGACGCTTGACGAGCAAGAGGTTCTCAACGAGGTCGCAGAGATCAAGCGCGAGAACGAGCCTCTTTGGGGCATGTGACGTTCGCCTCCCGATACGGCTCAAGAGGAACCCGAGCGTCAACGGTCGTTCGGGCCCGTTGATGGCTCCCCTACGTTTGTGAGGGTGACCTCCTCCCCGTCCATGTGAACCTCGCAGGGTGACCCCACGCGAGGTTTTTCATCGACCGTGGCCAACACGCGTGCTCCTTCTCCCAGCATCACGAGAACGATCCACGTCTCCGATCCCCGCAACCTTGTACGCGCTAGGATGCGTCCGCTGGGTGCCAACTGGATCGTTCCCGTGGTATCGCGGCACTCCAAGCAACCCTCCTCTCCCGGGACGGCGACGCGACCGCATGCCTCGCACCAGCTTGCTTCGATCATGCGGAGGCCTCCAGGAGGGCGACGTGAACGTTGTTCCCAAAGCCCCCGATGTTGTGAACAAGCCCAACGCGTGCCTGAGGAACTTGCGTTGCTGCCTTGCCCTGGATCTGATCAACGACTTCGATGACCTGTGCCAGGCCCGTTGCCCCGATGGGGTGTCCCCGGGCCTTCAAGCCGCCGCTGGGGTTGACGGCGACCTCGGGGGAGAGCGGGGCCTCGTCCGGGCCAGGGATGAGCATGGGGCCTTCTCCTTCGGGTACGAGCCCAAGATCCTCCAGGTTCACGGCTTCGAGGATCGTGAACGCGTCGTGAAGTTCGATCACGTCCATGTCTCGCGGTTCGTGCCGTGAGCGTTCGAACGCTCGTCGAGCGGCCTTCCGGGTGGCGAGGAAGCTTTCTGGAGCGGATCGTCGTTGCGTGAACCCCAGGTGATCCGTGGCCTGCCCCATCGCTTCGATCGTGACGGGCCCTTCGGATCCTATGGTGATGGCGGCGGCGCCATCGGTGAGAGGGGCGCAGTGGTAAAGTCGCAAGGGATCCGCGATGATGGGGGACCGTTGGGCTTCTTGGATCGTGATGGGATCCTGGAATTGAGCGATGGGGTTGTTGGCAGCCAACCGGTGAGCCTTCACGGCCGCGTGATCAAGAACGATAGGATCGATGGCGTAGCGGTCGAGGTACGCGCTGGCGAGGAGCCCGACAAGGCCTGGGAGCGTGAGATGGTGGCGTTGCTCGTTTTGAGCCATCAGGCGAGCAAGCGCTTGGGTGGCTTCGGGTGTGGGGAGGGTGGTCATGGTCTCCCATCCAAGGCAGAGCACATGCTCGATGTGGGGTTGTTGGGCCAGAGCGTGTGCGGCCCAGATCGATGCGAGCCCGCTGCTGGGTCCGGTGTCGATGCGGAGCGTGGGCGTGCCGGTGAGGCCGGTTTGCGTGGCGGTCCAGACGCTGACGTTCCCGATGGGCGTGAAGTGTTCCGCCGCGGCGTTGGCGACGACGAGCGCGTCGATGTCCTCTCGCGTCAACCCTGCATCGTTGAGGGCGCCTTGCGCGGCTTCTTGCACCATGTTTGCCGTGTCTTCGTGGTGGCCAAAGCGGGTGGCGTGGGCTCCGGTGATGGCGCTCACGCTAGGGGCGATGGAGTAGGGGAGGATGAAAGCCTAGGGTCTGGCGTGGTCACCAGTAGCCGCGCATCCGCTGGGGGCGGGAGCGCCGTGGTGATTCGGTCTCGTCGGTGGCGAGGGCGTGTTGAAGCGCGCTTGTGGAGTCCTCGATGCCGAGCGCGTCGAGGGGGTCGCTCCCGACGGGGGCTTCTTCTTCGTGGCCGTGCCCGCAGAAGGGGCAGGGTACGGGATCGGTTCCGATGAGGCGTTCGTTCTCGCGATGTAGACAGTACAGGGTACCCACCTACCCTGAGCTACGAACTCAACGGTGAAAAGGGTTCCGTATGCGGGGTTCGACGGTTGCCGAACCCTCGCGGTGGGGATGTTCGGTGCTTGTTGGCGAGGGGGTGTGGGGGGGCGCAAGGGGTAAGGGGGTAGGGGTGCCTTGGGGGGTGTGCGGTATCGTCCTATCGTGTTCGATCGGGTGGGTTCGACGAACGACATCGCTGTCGAGGCTGCACGAGCGGGGGTTGCCTCGGGGTTGGTGGTGCAGGCGCGTGAGCAGGTTCGTGGGAAGGGGCGCAAGGCGAGGGATTGGGGGTCTCCGCGTGGGGGGTTGTGGATGAGCGTGGTTCTTGAGTCTCGTGTTCCGGAGCATGCGATGGGGTTGGTCCCGTTGAGTGTGGGGTGTTCGTGTTGTGAGGCGCTGCGGTCGTTGGGGGTGGGTGCGGAGGTTCGTTGGCCGAACGATGTGATGGTGGAGAATCGAAAGGTGGGGGGTGTGTTGGTGGAGTCGGGCATGGTGGAGGGGCGCGTTTCGCGCGTGGTGGCGGGGGTTGGCATCAATGTGGGGAACGAGCCCCCGGTGGAGGAGGGGATCTCGCTTCGGGAGGTGGGCGTGAGGGCGAGCGTGGATGAGGTGCGTCGTCGCGTGCTGGATCGGTTGATGGAGTACGAGGAGATCCTTGTGGAGGGGAAGGCGAAGACGGTGTGTAACCGGTTCATGCGGTATGCGTGGGGGATCGATCGGTTGATGCTCTTGGATGGTGTGGCGTGTTTCCCGCGGGAGATCGCGGTGGATGGCGCGTTGATCGTGGAGGACGAGGAGGGGGAGGTATCGGTGCACCGGACAGGGTCCCTTCGGCTCCCTGAGGCGTAAGCCCTTTTTCAGTCGGCGAGCAGGTCATTGAGGGCGTCGTAGATGTCCTCGTAGCGGTGTTGGTATCCGGTTTTCTTCAAGCGCTCGGGGATGACGCGTTGGCTATCGAACATGACGGTCGCTGCTTCCCCGTAGAGGAGTTTCAGCGCGAGCTTGGGCACGGGGATCTTGGTGGGACGGTTGAGCGCGTCACCGAGCGCGTCGGTGAAGGTTTCGTTGCGCACGACGCCGGGGCTTGCCGTGTTGAAGGGCCCGGAGAGCTCCTCGTCGAGAAGGTGCAGGATGGCCCCGGTTTGGTCGTCGATGTGGACCCATGGGAAGAACTGTTGCCCGTCCCCGACGCGACCGCCAAGGCCCCAGTGGAAGGGCTTCACGAAGAGGAACGGGTTGAGCATTTGCGCTAAGGCACCATCGTCGGGGTGGAGAACGACGCCGCTTCGAAGAAGCGCGGGATCGTTCGCGACCGCGTCGCTGCCCTCAAGGGTGCAAGCTTCACGCTCCCAATCCTGGACCACGTTCGCGAGGAAGTCGTCCCCCGGTGGGGCCTCTTCGGTCAGGGCTTCGTCGCCGCGATCCCCGTAGTACCCTACAGCGCTTGCGCTGACGACATGTTGGATGTTCCCATGTTGGTTGATGGCTTCAACGACGGTGCGTGTCCCTTTCACGCGGCTCTCGCGGATCTCCTGCTTGTAATCGTCGGTCCATCGTTGCCCGATCATAGGCGCGCCCGCCAAGTGGATGACGTGCGTGATGGACGGAGGCAAGATCAACGATCCCGGCTCCTTGGGATCCCACGTGAGCGTGTCCTCTCCATCCGGGGAGCGGCTGACGATGGTGACCTCATCCCCGCGGTCGCGTAACGCTTGCGTCACGTGAGAACCGATCAACCCGGTACCGCCCGTGATGGCAACATGCATGCGAAGCCCTCGCACCAACCCCGATACCCGTGCGGGCTCTTGAACCCTCGTTCCTCCGAACGATGCCCGACAGGTTCTTCCGAGGCAGGGTCCTTGCGCGGCTCAATGTCGATGGAGGAACGCATCCGCGAACTCGAAGAACGCCGCCAAGACGCGGAGCAAGGCGGAGGCCAAGAACGCATCGACCGCCAACACAAAGCAGGCAAACTCACCGCACGGGAACGCATCGAGATCCTCCTCGACGAGGGCACCTTCCACGAGGTCGACGCGTTCAAAGAACACCGCGTCACGCAACTGGGCATGAGCGAGAAACGCTATCCCGGGGACGGCGTCGTGACGGGCTGGGGAAAAGTCAACGACCGGCTCGTGTACGTGTTCGCGCAGGACTTCACCGTCATGGGTGGAAGCCTGGGCGAGGCGCACGCGGAGAAGATCTGCAAGATCATGGACCTCGCCGTGCAAAACGGCGCGCCCGTGATCGGCTTGAACGACAGCGGAGGGGCTCGAATCCAAGAAGGCGTCGACGCATTGGGAGGCTACGCGGAGATCTTCTACCGGAACACGCAAGCCAGCGGCGTGGTCCCCCAGATCAGCGTCATCATGGGCCCGTGCGCCGGGGGCGCCGTGTACAGCCCCGCCATCACCGACTTCACCGTGATGGTCGAAGACACCAGCCACATGTACATCACTGGACCCGACGTGATCCAAGAGGTCACGCACGAGGACGTCACGCACGAGGAGCTCGGCGGCGCGGAAGCCCACGCGACCAAGAGTGGCGTCGCTCACATCACGAGCGAGAGCGAGGAGAAAGCCCTCTGGGACGTGCGCGAACTCTTGCAGTTCCTCCCATCCAGCAACCGAGAAACGCCCCCGACCGCGGACGTGGACGACGAGCCCGACCGCCGCGAGGAGGACCTACGCGACATCGTGCCCGACGAGCCTGATCAACCCTACGACGTGAAGGACGTCATCACGCGCGTCGTGGACGAGGGGTACTTCTACGAGGTGCACGAGCGCTTCGCCGAGACCCTCGTCACCGGGTTCGCCCGCCTCAACGGGACCCCCATCGGCGTCGTCGCCAACCAACCCAACAACCTCGCCGGGACCCTCGACATCGAAGCCAGCCGCAAAGGCGCCCGCTTCGTCCGCTTCTGCGATGCCTTCAACATCCCGCTGGTCGCCTTCGAAGACGTTCCCGGGTTCCTCCCCGGCACCGATCAAGAATGGGACGGCATCATCACGCACGGCGCCAAGCTCCTCTACGCGTTCGCCGAAGCCACCGTGCCCAAGCTCACCGTCATCCTACGCAAAGCCTACGGCGGCGCCTACGACGTCATGAACAGCAAACACATCCGCGCCGACTACAACATCGCATGGCCCACCGCCGAACTCGCCGTGATGGGCCCCGACGGAGCCGTCAAGATCCTCTACCGACGCGAGATCGCCAACGCTGACGACCCGGACGCCAAACGCGACGAGCTCGTCGACGCGTTCAGAGAAGAGTTCGCCCATCCTTACAAGGCCGCCGCGCGCGGGTACATCGACGACGTGATCCTCCCCGAGGACACGCGCCCTAAACTCATCGACGCGCTCGAAACCCTCCAAGACAAACGCGTCGACCGCCCCAGCCGCAAACACGGCAACATCCCGCTTTGACGGTTCCCTCGAATCGCTACTGGCCACGGATGCAAGGAACGATCCCCTCGAAGTCGTCTTCGAGGGCTCCAACGCTCCCATCCAGTGATCTTGCCAGGGAGACGACGACGCAGTCCGTAAACGACAGCCTCCGATCGAACCGTTGAAAGAACAGCTCCCTCGCCTCATGGATCAATGGCTCGTGAACCGGCAGCATCTCAAGGATAGGGCCCCAGGCCATCTCTTCCAAATCCACGAAGAACGAAACATACTGCATCGCATCCTCCAAGCGGCCCGTTCTGTGTTGAAGCAACGTCAACCCCTCGTCAAGAACATGATCCGGGACCACCGGCGTCCCATGTCGACCGCGAAGCACCGCGCGCATCACCCGGCGAGCCTCATCATGATCCGGATCCCGTTTGCTCGCATAGGCTGCCAGCAAGGACGTGTCCAAAACGACAGGCACGCACGATCACCTACGCCTTGGACCCGTATAGGATCTCGTCATGATCCCGTGCTGACCATTCCCCCATGTCCCGAGCCTGCCCCTCGATCCAATCGATCTCCTCCTCCGTGAACGGCGTCCAAGAAGCTTCCGTGAGGAAAGACTCCTGATGCTCCTCCAAGTAGGCTAACCCCGACCCAGGATCTCCTTCTGCGAAGGCCTCGCACCCCGAACCTGCTCCCACCGGTCTTGAAGACGGCGAAGGCGCTTCTTGTCCTCTTCCTCGATCCGGACCGTCGACGACATGATCCTACTTGTAGAGGTCCCCGTATCTAAGCGTTGTCCGCTTGGGACACACCCTAGCTCCCGAAGAAGCAAGCGAACCTTGCAGGCATCACACCTTCAGGCTATGCGTCCTCTTCCCCCACCACGGGCACGTCCACATCCACCGCGTCTTCATGCGCATGCGGCGCCGGCTTGGTGCCCTTGAACTCATCGAAGATGTACTCCTCCCACGAACGCTCCCCCAACACGATCTCGAACTCCTGCGGCGTCAACATCGGCTTCGCGTACCGAGCATGATCATCCGTCGTGATGCGCGGACACGCCGTGTTCACGAACGCATCCAACTTGCGGAAACTCGCAAGCGCATCCGGCGTGAAATAATCCAACGCGATCAAAAACGCCTCACGATCATGACGCCTGGCAAGCTTCACCAAACCCTTGGCATGCTTGACACGCTGTTGACCCACGCGCGTGCCCACAAGGATCCCGAACCGCTTGGCCTCCTGAGCCCGAGCGATCGTCCCATGCCGCTGGCGCATCAACGCCTTCGACTG
>PWVY01000183.1 GCA_003561665.1 Thermoplasmata archaeon | reverse complement strand
CGTCGGGGGTTGGCTTGGGGGCCAAGGAGGATGGCGATTTCGCTGGGGCCGGCGGGGGCGTCGATGCGGACCTGGCCTGCGATTTGTTGTTTGGCGGCTTGCACGTAGGCGTTGCCGGGTCCTACGATGACGGGGTGTTGGGGGATGGTTTCGGTGCCAAGGGCGAGGGCGAAGATGGCTTGGGCTCCGCCGAGGGGTACGACGCGGTCGACGTTGAGGATGCGGCAGGCGGCGAGCGTGAGAGGGGGGGGGGTGCCGTTGGGTTGGGGGGGCGTGGCGACGGTGATGTCTTTGACGCCGGCGGTTTTGGCGGGGATGACGGTCATGGCGACCGTGCTGGGGTATGGGGCGGTGCCGCCGGGGACGTAGATGCCTGCGCGTTCGACGGGCACGGTTCGTTCGTGGGCTTGGATGCCGTTGTGGTGGAAGCGTGCGTTTTCGCGTTGCGTGAAGGTTTCGTGGTAGGCTTGGATCTGGTTTGCGCACGTTTCGAATGCGTCTTGGAACCTGGGGGGGGCTTGTTCGAGGGCTTCATCGAGGGTGTTCGTGGGGACGGTGAGTTCGTCGAGGTGGGCGTCATCGAAGCGTTGGGTGAAGCGTTTGAGGGCCGCGTCGCCGTCGGTTTGGATGCTGGTTTTGATCTCCTCGACGGCGTCGTGGATGCGTTGGGGGACGGTGTTGGAGCGCTGGAGGAGGTGTTCTCGTTCTTCGGAGGTCAGTTGCGCCAGGGGCCCGGTGGCGTAGAGGGTGACCGTCACGGGACCAGCCTCTCGATGGGGGTGACGAGGATGCCGCTGGCTCCGAGGCTTTCGAGGGCTCGTACGAGCCCGAACACGTCGGATTCGGGGACGACGGCGTGCACGGCGACCATGTCCTCTTGGTCGAGGAGGTCCAAAACGGTGGGGCTTGAGAGGCCTGGAAGCATCTCGCGCACGTTCTCGAGGTCCTCTTTGGGCACGTTCGCCATCAGGTACCGGTTCGAGTGGGCTTCGAGCACGCTTCGGAGGACCCATTCGAGTTCGTGCAAGCGTTGACCGATGAGTTCCTCGTCGAGCTTTTTGGGGTCTGCGATGAGGATGGCTTGGCTTTCGAGCACGGTTTCGACGGGTTCGAGGTTGTTGACGGCCATCGTGGACCCGGTGCTGACAAGGTCCACGACGAGATCGGCCACGCCCAGGTGGGGCGTGATCTCGGTGGATCCACCCACGGGGACGACGTCGACCTCGGTGCCTTGTTCCTTGAACCACGCACGCGTGATGCGGGGGAAGCTCGTGGCGACGCGGACGCCATCCTCAAGCGCATCCGCACCTTTCCAAGCGTCGGATTCGCGCTTGGCCACCATCAACCGGCATTTGCCGAACCCCAGTTCAAGCAGCTCCTCGACGTCCGCTTCGCTTTCATGGCACAGATCACGGCCCGTGATGCCCGCATCGGCGACGTCGTCAGCGACGAAGTCGGGGATGTCGCTGGCGCGCGCGAAGATCACGCGAAGGTTCCCATCTTCGCTGGTTGCCATCAACTTTCGATCATGGTCAAGGTCCAGATGGAACCCGGCTTGCCTGAGCAAGCGAATCGAGGGTTCATACAACCGGCCTTTGGATGGGATCACCAAGCGAAGCATGCCAATGTGCACCAACGGGGGGGCCACCATCCCAACTCGCCGTATTTAGCCGTTTGCGTGAAGGGGCTTGTTTCAACGAGCAGGTCCCGCGCGTTTGGCTCTCGCGTCGAACGTTGATCACCGCGACCCCGCTCCCGCGGAGGGAGCAGGAGCCTCTTGTCTTCGCGTGTACCACCAGAGCGCGCCAACGATCAGGACGGAAGCGAACAAGAGCGGCAACTCGTAACGGCTGATCCATGCCAACACTTGAGCACCGTACAACGCTGCCACCACGGCCAGCGGCACGAAACGCATCATCCGTCCCACAAGAGCGAACGGCACGAACACCCAAAACCGCAACCCCAACAAGCCGCTCGTTACCGTAAACACCTTGAACGGCAACGGTGAGAACCCCGCCACCAACACCACCCACTCCCCGTACCGCTGATACCACGCCTCCACCTGATCCATTCGGGGCCCTCCGTACTTCTTCTTGACCCACGGCGAGAAACGGTCCCCGATGGCGTACCCGATCATGCCTCCCGTCACGCTGGCAAGGCTCGTGGCGACACCCAAGAACACCGCGTAACGGACCGTTTGATCGATGGCTAAGGGGACCAACAAGGGGTCTGGGGTCACCGGGAAGAACGTGGCGCTGGACGCGGCCAACACCATCAACCCGTACACGCCGTAGGGCCCCAAGACCGTTTGAACCCAAACCACCAAGGCTTCGATTATTCCCAACCTGGCCCCCCCACGAAACGGCCGTCCCCCGCGTTCCCAACCAGTCGGGATCGTTCAACAACCCAGGAGCCTCGAACCATCAACGCCGAAGGGAACACGCCCTCGAACCCGTCGAAGGGGCTCCAGCCGCACTTCGAATGGAGCGCGTCCCCTTGGATCGAAACAGGCTCATCGGGCACATGGACCAGGTTCGCCCAACAGCCCGGGTCCAAACGTCCCGCGGGTAGGCCCATCACGTCCGCTGGGGCCGAACAGCACGCCTCCAACACGCGCTCGATCGGGATCTCGTCCCTGAACGCTTTCGCGAGCATGAGCGGGAACAACGTTTCGACACCCGGCATACCGCTGGGGGCTTTCTGGAACCCTGAACCTTTCTCGTGGCGTGTATGTGGGGCATGATCGCTGGCCACGCACATCAGGATCCCCTCTCGAAGCATCTGCATGAGCGCCTGGCGCGTTTCGGGGGATCGAACCGGCGGGTTCACCTTGGCGAACGCTCCCAAGCGTTCGACATCGTTGCTGTCCAAGAGCACGTGGTGCGGCGTGACCTCGCTCGTTAGACCGTGTTTGTGAAGAACCTTCGCGGATGCGGGATGGGACACGTGCGCGCCATGGAGGTGCGCATCGACATCGTTGGCGATGGGGGCTAAGGACTCGAAGACACGGGCTTCGGCTAACCCGGGCCGGGAGAGCAAATGACTGGACGGGTCCTCCCAATCCGTGATGCTCTCCGCGGCGTCGTGGAGCATCGCGGGATGCTCGGCGTGGACGGCCATCGGGCGGCCTGTGGGGGCAACGCGTTCCACGGCATCCTCCCAGGAATCCGGGTCGTCCATGAGCAGGTCCCCCGTCGTGGGTCCAGCGTAGAGCTTGTACCCCGTGGCTTGGTCCCCGAGTTCGAAGCAAGCACCTTCCGGCGTAACGCCCGCCCAGACTCCCACGTCGATGTGCGCGTTTTGGTCGATGCGTTGGGCTTTGTCTTCGTAGGCATCCACCGTGCTCGTGGGCGGTTGCGTGTTGGGCATGTCCACGGCGAGGGCAACGCCCCCGAACGCGGCGCTTCGTGTCCCGGTTCGAAGGGTTTCCTTTTGCTCGTTACCAGGCTCACGGAAGTGCACATGGATATCGAGCGCTGCAGGTAGAATGTACCCGTCGTCGAACGAGATGTCCGCTTGTCCTCGGGGAGCATCCGTGAAGCGTTCCCCTTCGATGCCGAGGCGAAGCGGCTGGGGGCCTTCAGGTGTGAGCGTGGTCCCTTCGATGACCGTGACCATCGTCCCGGAGTAGGTGACTGTTCCTCAAAGGGGCATCGGTTGGCCCGGTTCACGGTGCAAGGCCCGTTTCTGCTCGCCAGGGGCCGGCTTCCCGTTTCCGTGCATCATCATGGCACGCTCCGGAAGGGTTTAGCCTCGTTGGCTCCTTAGGGTGCGGTGTGTTCGCCTCCCGGGTCGACGGGTTAGACGTTTCGGGCATCCGGAAACTGTTCGAGGCTGCAAGCAAGGATTCGATCCACTTGGGCATCGGAGAACCGCATCTCCAACCCGCGGATCATGTTCTTGCTGCCTATCATGACGCTCTGGATGCTGGTGAGAACAAGTACTCGCCCACGGCGGGCTTAAGCGAGCTGCGAATGGCGTTGACGGATCATTACGAGGGTCGCTGGCCTGGGATCGAGGAAGAGAACATCGCGGTGACCAGCGGGTCCACCGCGGGGTTGTACGCTGCGATGCAGGTGCTCGTCGAGGAAGGGGATGAGGTGTTGATCCCTGACCCGGGGTTCGTTCTCTACAGCCCGCATACGCGCCTGGCGGGGGGAACGGCCGTTCCGTATCGTCTCCCAAGCGAGGACGGGTTCCAAGTGGATGAGGATGCGCTTGTGGAGAGCATCACGGAGAACACGCGCGCGATCGTCGTGAACAGTCCGGCCAACCCGACGGGGATGTGCTTGGATGAGCAAAGCGTGAACGTCCTCGCGGACGTCGCTGAGGACCATGATGTTTGGTTGCTTACGGATGAAGCATACGAGGCGTTCACGTACGAGGGCGATCACGTTTCGTTCTTGGATCGAGGCTTGGAGAAGCTGGGGTACTTCAACACGTTCTCGAAGCGGTACGCGATGACGGGGTGGCGGTTGGGGTACGCGCTTGCGCCGCCCGCGTTGGCGGAGAAGATCCGCATCGTGGGGTATCATATGTACGCTGCGCCGTCCACGCCGGCGCAACATGCGGCGTTGGCGGCGCTTACGGGGCCTGAGGATCATACTGATCGGATGAGGCGCGAGTTGAATGAGCGTCGCCAGGTGACGATCGATGCGATCGATCGCGTGGATGGGTTGAACCTTGTGAACCCGACGGGCGCGATTTACGCGTTCCCGTCGTACGATGCGAGCATCTCGAGCATGGAGCTTAGCATGCAGTTGTTGGAGGCCGGCGTGGTCGTGGTCCCGGGCAGCGCGTTCGGTGACGAGGGCGAGGGGCATCTTCGGTTGACATTCGCCGCGGATCCCAGCGCGATCGAGGAAGGGGTCGGAGTCATCCAGAAAGCGCTAGAGGGAACCTAAGTCCCCCGGAGTTACCCGCGATCTTGGGTCGACGATGCGTGACGACATCTTGAGAGATTGCGAATCGGACGGAGCTCTTCCTTCGGGGGATGCACGATGATGAAGGACCCTATAGCCAAGGAGCGATGGAAGCTCATTGCACAACCTGCGGGAAGCGACAGGACTGTTTGCAGGATCCCAGGTTAAGGAGCGGGATTGACCGGATGTCCTTTCAGCGGTTCGAGGCCTATCCCTCGCCGAACACTCGCTGTTGCAACCGCTTTTTGATGGATACCTCGGAGGGTGGTTTCTTGGTGATCAGGACGCTAAAGTCCGCCATCCGAGCGACACGGTCCGGCGTCCTTCCAAAGACGGTTCGTTCAAGGAACCGTCGTTCCGAAGCACCCATGATGAGAAGGTCCGTGCCTTCGGCTCCATCAACCAAGCCCGCCACGACGTTCCCATCGTACACGATCTTGCCCTCTGCTTCCACGTCGACGAGGTTGACCAACCCATCGAGATAGTCCTTTGCCGTACTGATGCGCTCCTCCGTCGAGTCGGGATCCAAGACTCGAAGGAACGTTACGCGTGCCCCTACGTGCTCGGCCAACGCGGTGGCGAACTCGATCTCCGTTTGCTCGTATGGGCCCCCGCCCGTGGCTACAGTGATCTCGTCGTACGTCTCTCCTCCTCGGTGCTTGAGTATGCCAACGCGCGTTGGAGCGCGGTTGAGCACCTCGTCCACGTGGCTGTCCCGTAACCTGTGAACGTGCAAAGGCTCGTGCCAGTCGACGAGGACCGCAGCGGTTTTCTCATCGACCAAGCCGAGGATGGCGTCGTCACGGTCGTGCGCGATGACGTGATGGAACCTCACATGCGTCCCGGCTTGCTCGAACCGGGCCTTCGTTTTCTCCAACCACTCTCGGTCCCAGGCTGCCTTCGCAAAGACTAGAGGGGTCTGTTCGGGGACCTCTGTGACGACGACCGCGTCGACGGGAGACTCGAACCGGTTCGCCAAGGCGATGGCGAGGGTGAGCAGCTTCCGGTTCGGTTGGCCCTGCACGAGCTCGATCACGACGGCGTCCTCCTCCAGGGGTTGGGCGTAGCTGGATAGGAACTCGCGCTTGCGTTCAAGGGCTTGGACTTCCCGTATGCGCATCAGTTGGTCACGCAACCCGTACCGTGGCATGGGCTGGTCTTCCCCTTGCCCCCGGTACCAGTAGTACCACCCGATACCGATCAGGATGAACACGGCCGCCATGATCTGGGGAAGCGCATCCATCATCGGCAAAAGGGCCAAGGCCGAGAGCATCCCAACGAGGGGCAAGACCGGGTAAAAGGGCATGCGGAACTCGGGCTCGTACCAGGTAGGGGCCGAGCGTCGGAGCACGATGACGGCTCCGTTAACGAGCGCGAAAACCAGGATGTTGAAGGCGCTTCCCAGTTTTGCAAGGTCCTCGACATCGAAGATCAAGATCAAGGCAAGCATCACGACCCCCGTGACGGCGATCGCTCGCAAGGGGGTCCCGAAACGCTCGCTCACGTGGCTTAACCGGCGCGTCATCAGGTTGTCCCGTGCCATCGAGAACGGGTACCGAGAGGACGACAAGACGGCCGCGTTACCGGTGCTTGCCGTTGCTAGCAGCCCGGCCACGGCCATCACGACCAACCCTACGCCCCCCATGAACACGCCTGCTGCGCTCGCTACGGGCGCCTTGTCCCCGACGAGGTCCCCCATGGGTATCACGCCCGTGACGATGAGCATCGTGACGACGTAGAGCCCCGTAACGACGAGGACAGCCCCGATGATGCCACGGGGAATCGCCTTCCCAGGATCCTTGACCTCTTCGCTGATCGCCGCTGCTTTCTCGATGCCTAGGTACGTGATGAACACCAAGCCCGTCCCTGCGAACACGCCCGACCAGCCATACGGCAACAGAGGGCGGAGGGTGTCCACGTCCATCGAGAACGCCCCCCATATGGCGAACACGCCCATCAGCGCGAGGAGAAGAATCACGATGACGTTCTGAAGGATGCCTGAGACCTTCGCTCCTACAAGGTTCATGATGATGAGGAGGGCCCCCGCGACGAGCGCCAGCACGATAACATTGGCCTGGGCGTAGACCTCGAAGTGCTGGAGGAGCGCGATCGCGTACTCTCCCAGGCCAACGAGCGCGAAAGATCCCTTGAACACGAGCGCGACCCATGCGCCAAGCCCTACGATGGTACCAAGCAGGGGTCCCATGGCCCGGCTTACGAAGAAGTACCCGCCGCCAGCTTTCGGCATGGCGGTGGCAAGTTCGCTCACGGCGAGTGCCGTGATAAGAGCGATCCCGCCGGCGATGAGGAAGGAGAGCGCTGCCCCGGGTCCTGCAGTCTCGGCGGCGAGGCTGGGGAGGATGAAGATGCCGGCCCCAATCATGGTGCCGGCTGCCGTGGCGAACACGGCGTACACGCCGAGGGTCCGCGAGAGTTGGGGGCCATCATCCGGTGTAGGTCCTGGCATTCTCCTCATTCTCCCTCGTCCATCAAGGACGCGTAGGGCGCGAGGGCCTCACCGCGGGGTTCTTTGTAAGCTCTCCGCTCCAGGCTATCTCCCTTGAGGGGGTTTGATATCGTTCGGTTGCGGGGGAAGCGTCGCCATCTCCAACCTCCGCCCAGGCGGTGGTCCACGTGGACACGGGGTAGCGGTATGGAGCTTGGTGAAGAGCGGTTGGCACGCTATCCATTGTCGAACCGGTTGTATGCTTTCTGAAGGAGCGCTTCGGCTTGTTTGCGGCCTTCCCATCCTTGAACTTCGACGTGTTTCTTTTCGAGGTCTTTGTACACGTCGAAGAAGTGCTCGATCTCTCGAAGGAGGTGGGGAGGGACATCGTCGAGGCGTTCCACGTGGGCCCATTGGGGGTCGTTGACGGGGACGCATAAGAGCTTCTCGTCGGGTCCTTTCTCGTCTTCCATGAGGAACACGCCCACGGTGCGGACCTCGATGAGGCACCCGGGGAACGTGGGTTCCCAGACGAGGACGAGAACGTCGATGGGGTCCCCGTCTTCGGCGAGGGTTTGCTCGACGAACCCGTAATCGGTAGGATAGTGCATGGATGAGTAGAGCATCCGGTCGAACACGATCGCATCCTCTTCGGGGTCGTACTCGTACTTGTTACGCGATCCTTTGGGGATCTCGATGCGCGCGGGGAACGTCGCATCTGGCGTTTCACTCCCGCGCTCGGTTTCTTGACTCATGCTTTTCCTCGCGGCGGCAAAGGGGGCCTCCCTTTTGTCCCTATCGGCCTATATCGGTCCTGTTCTGGGTCCAAGGCGGATGGGAAGCGAAGCCTAGAAAGGGTGTGGTGGGGTTCTTGGGTTGTGTATCGGTCGTTTCGTTCCTTCGAGAATCGTGATGTGGATGTCCTTGTGGTGGGTGGAGGTATCCATGGTGTGTGGGCGGCGCGTTCCGCGGCTCGGAGGGGGTTGTCGGTGGCGTTGGCGGAGGCGGTGGATTTCGGGGCGGGGACGACGTCGCGGTCGACGATGTTGGCGCATGGGGGGTTGCGGTATTTGGCGCAGTTCGATGTGGGGTTGGTGAGGGAGGCATTAAGGGAGCGTGGGGCGCTTCGTCGTTTGGCAGGTCACCTTGTGCGGCCGGTGCCGTTCTTGTTGCCGTTTTATCGGGGTGCGCCGTTCCCGAAGTGGCAGCTTCGGGTGGGCATGTGGCTTTATTCGTTGTTGGCGCGGGGGTCGGGGTTCCCTCGGCATCGGTTCTTGTCGAAGCGGGAGGTGTTGGCGTTGGAGCCGGGGTTACGGGAGGAGGGGTTGGTGGGGGGTGCTGTGTATTATGATGGGCAGATCGCGTCACCGGAGCGGTTGGCGAGCGTGGTGGCGCGGGATGCGTGGGATCGGGGGGCGTGCGTTGTGAACCATGCGCGCGTGGTGGGGTTGGATCGGGAGGGGGAGGGGTTCGTGGCGGGGGTTCGGGATGAGGTGGGTGATGGGGGGGAGGTGAGCGTGGCGGCGCGGTGCGTGGTGAACACGACGGGGCCGTTCGTGGATGAGTTCTTGGGGGATGTGGGGTGGGAGGGGGGGTTGGTTCGGTTGACGAAGGGTGTGCATGTGGCTGTGCCTCGGTTCACGGAGCATGCGGTGGTGGTGAACGCGGAGGATGGGAGGACGTTCTTCGCGGTGCCGTGGCAGGGGCATGAGTGGGTGGGGACGACGGATACGGATTTCGTGGAGGATCCGTGGAGGGTTCGTGCGACGCGGGAGGATGTTCGGTATTTGCAGGATTCGACGCGTGAGTATTTCCCGGATGCGCCGGTGGGGGAGGTGCGGTTCACGAACGCGGGTTTGCGGAATTTGTTAAACGTGGAGGGCAAGCACCCGAGCGAGGTGACGCGGGAGGCGGTGGTGCGGGATCATGAGGGGGTCCCGGGGGCGTATAGTT
Source organism: Thermoplasmata archaeon (assembly GCA_003561665.1). Classification (GTDB taxonomy): domain Archaea; phylum Thermoplasmatota; class SW-10-69-26; order SW-10-69-26; family SW-10-69-26; genus PWVY01. Next base: position 7 of record PWVY01000183.1, on the reverse strand, counting down.
TGGTGGG
>PWVY01000263.1 GCA_003561665.1 Thermoplasmata archaeon | reverse complement strand
GCCAAAACCTCCTTTACAGCCTCCACTTCTACCGCATCGACAACGGCCACCTGCACATCTCCCACTACCACGCAGGCACCTGGACGCTCGACATCAGCACGCAAGAACGACAAGAAAACCCCCACATCATCGCCGCCTACCTCCCCAATGAAGACACCGGGTACATCCCCAACGACGACTGCTGCCTCGCTTGGAACATGGCCGGCATACCCCTCGTCATGGACGCCGTCGGACACGGCCACGTCACGTTCGCAGCAGACCTCCACACCGGCGTGTACGCCATCGAGAACACGCAACTCACCCCCAACTAAGCGTCTACCACCAGCCACGAGGCATGCGCGTAGGCCGCCGCTTCGGTCGCTCTTCATCGTTGACGATCTTCGATGCCAAGAACGGCAAGAACCGTTCCGACGGAGCCGGCTCCACCAACTCACGCACATCCGGGTCCCCAACCGTCTTCGAGGGCTCCCCCTCGCTGGCACGACGAAAGCCCCCGCCAACCCCGGGAGCCACCCCCAGCAAGCCCACGTTGCGAGAGCGAAGCGTGCGAGCCTGGCGGAGGATCTTCGGCACGTGTAGGATGGGCAACGCGATGTACGTGTACAAGGCCCCAAGCTGGTAGGACTCCGCTTGGCGGACCGCGGTCTTCCAATCCGTCAATTTGAGTTCAACCGCGACAGGCTCATCGCCCCCCTGGTACGCGAACAAGTCCGCGATCCGCCCGTTGATCCACACCTCATCCTTCACGGTGTACCCCTGGCGTTCAAGCCAAGCTCGAACCGGGGCTCGAAGATCCTCCTCCTCACGAGGCCAATCCGTCACGGAACAACCGAACGCGTGCACCCCCCCTTGAAGGAGAGGGGGACAGGACGCCAAAAGTACCGGCGCAGGGTTAAGCGTCGGTCAGGCGGGCCTGCTCGGCGTTGGTTTCATCCTCGATGGAGCCCATCGTGGACGCTCGAAGCCGTTGGTAGGCTTCCTCCGCGAGGGGGATCATGTTCTCGACATCCGCCCTGTTGTACGCAAGCAAACGGTCCAAGGCGTCCCGATTGCCTCGCTCCCACGATCGCCAGAGTTTGACAGCTTCGTACCCTCCCAAGCCATCGATGTCGTCCCCTCGGGCAAGCCCGAGCCTTTTCTCGATTTTCTTGAGACCTCCGTGGATGCCAAGTTTCCTGAACCCGTACATCAAATCGATGTGGGGCACATCCAGGCTGACGTTGAACTCTCGCTCCAGGAAGGGAACATCGAACCGTTTCCCGTTGAAGGTGACGATCGCGCCGGCTTGATCGAACGCGTCTTGGATGGCTTGATGTGTGAGGTCTTGACCTCGGACGAGCAATTGTGTGCCTTGACGGGGATGGTGGTACCCGACGACAGTGGTTCGGCCTTGAGGGTAGGAGAGGCCTGTGGTTTCGATGTCGAGGTAGAGAACGTCGTCTTGGATCTCCTCAAGCATCCTCCAGGTTTCCCCGCGGGGAAGCCATCGTGAGAAAGGCGTGGTGTATCCGTTGGTGAGGTGTTCCTCGGCTTTGGTAAGCTGGCGAGCGTGCGCGTCGTAGCGTCGTTTGACGCGTCCGGGCATCCTCTTGGGGGCGCTTTCTTGGAACGCATCCCAGGTTGTGATCCCGTTCTCCCAGAGTCGCTTCTCGGTTTTGGGGCCGATGCCGCTTAGGAGAACGAAGGATCGTCGGAGCATGGCATCACGGGGGGACGTGTTCAATCAGCGTGTCGATGTCATCGCCTTTAAGCCCTTGCCCGGGGCGCCCGTTGACGCGATGCGTCTCTTCCCCGTCACGGAAGAGGATGAGGGTGGGGACGGTTCGTATCTTGTGCTTGGACCAGAGCGGGTCTTGGGAGCTTGAGATGTCGATGGTGACGACCGGTACGGGAAGGTCGTTGGCTCGATGCTCAAGAGTTGGGAGGAAGGCGTGGCTGAACCCGCACCAGTTCGCATAGAAGGCCGCGAGAAGGGTTCGGTCCTCCTGGAGGGCTTGTTGGAGGGTTCGAGCGTCAAGGTTCGGGAGGTTGGGATCAAGCGTTCGCATCGCTGGAGGCCAGGGGGCTTTGAGGGTGCTTTAGGTTTGAAGGTTTTCTTGGAGGTGTTCGAGCGCGTCCTTGACGTGGGTTCCCGGGAGGAGACTATTGATGCGTTCTTCGATCGTCCCGTGGGGCCCGATGATGAACGTGACGCGTTGGGTTCGAAGAAGCCCGTTCACGCCATAGGCTTCGGCGACGGATTCGTCCTGGTCACTGAGGAGGGGGAAGGGGAGATCGTGCTTGGCGCGGAACTTGGCGTGGGTTTCGGGTGGGTCTTGGCTGACGCCTACGACATGCGCGTTGAGGTCTTTCAAATCGCTGAAGGCGTCTCTGAAGTGGCAAGCTTCGCGGGTGCAGAAGAGGGTGAAGTCGCCGGGGTAGAAGAAGAGGACGAGGGGGTCGCCTTCGAAGTCGCTAAGGTGGACGGGGTCGCCTTCGTGGTTGGGGAGCGTGAAGGGTGGGGCTTGGTCCCCGATGTTGGGGGTTGGCATGGTGGGAACTATGGGTGGGCTTTCTTTTTAGGCCCACGGGAAGGCTGGGGCTTGGTGGATAGGGAGGGGTGTTAGTCTCCGTCGGGGTTGACGGTGGGGATGGGGGGTGCATCGCGGACGTCCGTGGCGGTGGGGGTTTGGGGGGCGTTGGCGTCGCTGATGAGGCCGACTTTCTCGGCGAGGTATTCGCGGATGCGTTCGGGTTCGTCTGCGGGGATGCCGAAGTACTCGGGGAAATCGCGCGTCGTGGTGAGGGCGTAGGTGAGGCCTTCGGGTTGTTTTTTGACGAGGCCGGCGTCGGTGAGGCGACCAACGTGCTCGTAGACTTTGCTCCCGATCATGTCTTTGAGGTCGCTTTGGAGGAGGGGTTGGTGGTACGCGATGAGCGCGAGGGTGCGCAGGAGGTGGAGGGGGATCTCGGGGGGGACGATGTGGCGGCTGGCGTCGGCAAAGCGTGATGTGAGGGCCATGCCCCATTTCTCTCCGCTTTTGACGATTTGGAGGCTTGTTCTGCGTTCGTCGTACGTTGTTTGGAGGTCGTTGAGGGCGGTTTTGACGGTGTCTTGGTCCAGGTGGGTTTTCTCGCAGAGGGTGACGATGTCGAGGGGAGTGCCGGCGCTGAAGAGGGCGGATTCGACGAGGAGGTCGGGGTCGTCGCGTGGGTCTTTGGTTGTTTCGTCGCGCGTGGTTTCTTGGAGCGTGGTTTCAGGCATCCGGCGTGGCCTCCTGGGCGTTGTCTTCTTCTTGGGCGCGTTCGTCGAAGTCGGCGTCGGCGTCGGGGAGGCCGACGAGGGGGGCGTCGTCGTCGTGTAGGCGATCGCGGGGGGTGATGAGGATGGCGCTGTGGGGGAAGGCTTCCTGTTCGACGTCGATCATGCGGGCGCGGGAGAGGAAGAGGCTGGAGACGAACACGCTGAGGAAGTCGTTGCGGGTGCCGTCGTGGACGCCGTGGAGGGCTGTGGGTTCCCCTGTTTCGAGTTTGCGTAGGCGGGTGCGGACGTCGTGGATCTCGGCTTCCATGTCTTCTTCGTGCACTTCCTCGGTGACGTCCTCGTCTTCGTTTTCTTGGGCGCGTTGTTCGCGGGCTTTGCGTCGCTCTTCGTTGATGCGTTTGCGGCGCTCTGCGTCTCGTCGTCCTTCTTCGAGGGCTTCAACGAGCTCGTAGAGGGTGACGCGGCGGTCGCCTTGGTGGAAGACGCTCTCGCTGATGGGAGGATCGTTCGTGTCGTCGAGCACGTGTTGGGTGTATTGTTGGTCGGTGTCGTGCTCGATGGGTTCGTTCCAGTCGCCTGGGAGGTCATCCCAGAGGCCTTCGCCCCAGGGGTCGTCGTCGTGAGGGTCTTCGTCTTGGGGTTCGGCTCGTGCGAGCAGGGCATCGGTTTGGGCAAGGAGCACGTTCCAGGCCATGGCGAGGAGTCGTCCGGCGGTGATTAGGTCCACGTGGGGCGTATCGCGGACGCGCTCGGCGTAGAGCGTGCTGAACGTGGCCAGGTCGATGCTCCAGGGGTCCAGTTGCTCGTCGAGGACGAGGCGGAAGGTGAGGGCGATGGCTCGGTCGAAGGGGTTCCTGAAGTTGGCGACCTCGTTGCGTGCAAGGTCTAAGAATTCGGTGAGGCGGTCGGGGTCGTGATCGGTGAGGGAGCGGTGGAGGAGGAGGTGCTCGATGACGGCGTTGGGTTCTTGAGTGGACCCGTTGTTTTGGTTGGGGTTGCCCCCCATGGGGCCGTGGTTGGCGCGTGCGATGGCGTCGGTGCCGTCTTTGGCGGCGGTTGCGATCAGTTTGGTGGCGTCTGCTTCGTTCGTCATGGGGCCTCCAGTTCTTCGGTGTGCACGATGTCGTCGACGTTCACGGTGCCGAGGATCTGCGTGATGCCATCGCGCATGGTGACCCCGTAGACGTGATCGGCGAGTTTGAGCGTGACTTTTCGGAGGCTGACCATGATGAATTGGGCGCGTTGGCTGTTCTCGCGGACCATCTTGGCGATGAGTTCGCTGTTGACCCCGTCGAGGAACATGTCGACCTCGTCGAGCACGTAGAAGGGGCTAGGGGCGTAGCGTTGGATGGCGAAGATGAAGGAGAGGGCGGTGAGGCTTTTCTCGCCACCGCTGAGGGCTTCTAGGCGGTGTACCTTTTTCCCGTGCGGTTGGCTTTTGAGGATGAGTCCACCTTCGAAGGGGTCCACAGCGTTTTCGAGTTCGAGGCGGGCTTCTCCTCCGCCGCTGAGTTTCTTGAAGGTCTCTTGGAAGTTCTCGTTGACCTCTTCGAACACGGTCATGAGCGCGTCTTTCTTTCGTCCGATGAGTTCTTCGGTGAGTTCGATGAGGCTTTCGCGTTCGCGCTCGAGGCGTTCGAGTTCGTCTTCGAGCTCGTCTTTGCGTTTCTCTTGTTCCTCGTATTCTTCCAGCGCGCGCATGTTGACAGGTTCAAGCCGCGTCATGGCGCCTTCGAGGCGGGAGGATTCTTTCTTGAGCTCTTGCTGGCTTTCGGGCACATCCTCCGGGATGTCAACCTCCATGGCGTCGAGTTCGTTCTGGGCCTCTTCGAGGTTGGATTCGATGACGGGGATGCGTCCTTTGAACTGCACGACGAGGTCCTGGTTTGCGTCGATGTTGTCTTGGATCCGGTCGCGCTTGTTCTCTAGTTGGTATTTCTTCTCAAGCCACTTTTCACGCTCTTCTCTGACGTCCTGGACTTGCGCGTCGTGTTCGTTGACGAGTTCTTCGAGGACGTTGATCTCTTCTTGGAGGTTCTCTTGTTTGGCTTGGTACCCTTCGATCTCGGCTTTGTGCTCATCTCGCTTGGCTTCAAGCTCCACGACGCGTTGAGCGATCTCGTCGCGCCGTTCCCGCGCGATGCGTTCTTTCTCTTCGAGGGCTTCTCTTCGGGCTTCGAACTCGCTGAGCGTGTCGCGGATGCTTTCGCGTTCTTCCCGTAACGTTTCCAGCTTGTCGGCGAGGGCTTGCTGGGTGGATTGCATCAAAGCCTCGCTCTTCTCGTCACGCTTGGCTTCCAAGCGTTCAAGCTCTTCGTCGGCGGTTTCGAACGCGTGCGTGGCTTCCTCGAGATCGGTTTGCGTTTTTTCTAAGCGTTCCTGGAGGGCGTCAAGTGTTTCTTCGAGGCTTTCGATGCGCGCGTTGGCGTCCTCGGCTTGGCGCTTGGCCTCGTTGTGTTTGGTTTCTTGCTTGACGAGTTCGCTTTCGAGTTCGCGAACTTTCTCTCGGTGTTGGCGGACCTCGTCGGCGCGTTGGCGTTCTTGCGCTTCGAGCGTTTCTTTCTCTGTGACTTTGGCTCGAAGCTTTTTGCCGAGTTCTTCGAGTTGGTCCTTGCGTTGAACGTTGAAGCCGGCGCGTTTGCGTTTGCGGATGCTGCCGCCGGTCATGGCTCCGCCCGCGTCGATGAGTTCCCCGTTCTTGGTGACAAGCCGGACCCCGCCCATGAGTTGGCGGGCGGCTTCAAGGTTCTCGACGATGAGGGTGCTTCGGAAGACGTAGCTGAACGCGGGTTTGTAGGCTTCGTCGTAATCGATGAGGTCGACAGCGAACCCGATGGCGCGGTCGTCTCGTGAGGCCATGAGGGCTTTGCCTTGGGGGCGGCGGTAGCTGAGCTTGTTGAGGGGGAGGAATTTGACGCGGCCGAGCTTGTTCTTTTTCAGGTATTGGATAGCTTCGCTGGCGACCTGGTCGTCTTCGACGATGACGGCTTGCATCGCGCCGCCGGCGCAGATCTCCAGTGCGGTTTCAAGGTCCTCGGGGGGTTCCCCGAGTTCAGCGATGGTCCCATGGATACCCTCAAGCGTTCCCGTGTCGCGTGCTTCGAGGATGGCTTCGACGGCGCGGCTGAAGCCTCCGACGTTCGCGGCGGCTTCGAACTCGGCTTTCCGTTGAGTGTATTTGTTTCGAAGCTCGCGTATCTCGGGTTCGAGGTCCTGGATCGCTTTGTTGAGGTCGGCTTGTGCTTTCTTGGCTTCGAAGAGTTCCTGTTGAATCTGGTCTTTCTCTTCTTTGAGGGCTTCGTGTTCTTTCTTGGCTTCCTTGGCGGCCCAGCGTAGGTCCTTCGTCTCGAACTTGGCCGTTTCGAGGGCTTCCTCGGTCTCGAGGTGTTCGGCTTCGATGCGTTCGAGGCGTTCTTCGAGGCTCTCCTTGTGCAAGTGGGCTTCGTGCCGGTCGTCTTGCGCGGATTCGTAGCGTTGTTTGAGCTTGGCGAGGGAGCGTTGGAGCTCTTGGGATCGTTCGCTTCCCTCGCTGATCTTGGCTTTGGTGGCTTCAAGGTCCTCGGTGAGGGTTTCGGCTTCGTCTCGCCATGAGGAGAGCGCGTCTTGGACCTCTTGTTTCTCTTCGAGAATGCCTTTGAGGTTGTCTTCGGCTTGGGCGTGGTCGGCTTGGGCCTCGTTGAGGTCGATCTTGACTTCTTGGACTTCGTTCTTGAAGTGGTTGGCCATCTGGCGCGCTGTGGCGAGGTCTTCTTTGAGGCTTTGGAGCTCTTGTTGGCGCTTCTTGGCGTCTTCGCCGCCGAGTTCCGCCATCTTCTCGTCAAGGTCTTCGAGGCGCTGTTCGACCTCGTTGATCTCCTCGATGGCCGTGGTTCTCTCGATTTCGAGCTTGGTGCCTTCTTCTTGGTAGCTTTCGATGCTTGCGTGAACGTTGTTGAGTTCTTGCACGAGCCCGTAGACTTGTTTCTTGGCGAGTTTTCCCTTGACGGTTTCGAGCTCGTCTTGGAGCTTGCGGTAGCGAGCTGCTCGGTCTTTCTCTTTGGTGAGTTGTTTGAGGTGTTGGTTGACTTCGCGGAGGATAAGGCGGGTGCGTTCGAGGTTCTCTTCGACCTCGTCGCGTTGGCGTTCTGCGTCGTTGATCTCACCGTCGAACCGCGTGATGCCTGCGATCTCGTCGAGGATCTTACGGCGCTCGGTGTTGCTCATGGTGACGATGCGCGTCACATCGCCTTGCTGCACGATGTTGTATCCGTCTGCGCTGATGCGCGCGTGGCTGAGCAAATCTTCGAACTCGGTGAGCGTGCTTGAGTCCCCGTTGACGTAGTAGTAGCTGTTGACGCGGTCCGGGTCGCTGGGGCTTCGTTTCAGTCGTCGTGTGAGCCGGATCTCGTCCTCGTCGAGGGGGATGGTTCGGTCGGTGTTGTCGAAGAGGAGGCTCACCTTGCATTCGTCGCGAGGTTTCCCGTCGGTTCCACCGTTGTGGATGAGATCGGCAAGGCGACCTGCGCGGATGGCTTTGCTGCTGCTTGTGCCGAGCACGAAGAGGATCGCGTCCGAGATGTTGCTCTTGCCGCTTCCGTTGGGTCCCGTGATGCCGGTGAACCCTTCTTGGAAGGGGACATCGGCATCCCGGAACGATTTGAAGTTCTTCATCTCGACGCGCTTGAGGTGCATCGGGCCACTCCGTTGGTGGCGCCAGGCCTCATGGCCGGGAGAACGTAGCCTCATCCCCGGCTGGTGGTCCTGATCCCATCCACCGAGCGAATGTCTTGCTTCCGTACTTAAACGTTTTCAGATTGGTTCGCCGATATGGGCGTTTTGGCGGGTGAAACGGGGACTCAGGCTCGAACCAGAGCTATTCCTCTGGATCAGATGGACGGCGTGTTCCCGTTCGCCTTCCGGACCGCTTGGACGATCGCGTCGATGCGGGGTTTCTCTTCGGGATCGTCCGTGGTCCAGGTCCAAGCGATGGTCCCCTGGGGGTTGATGATGACGGTGGCACGCTTGGAAGGGTGTTGAAGGCCCAGAAGGCGATCGTGGGCAAGATCGTACGCTTCGATGGCTTCGCGGTTGAAGTCGCTGATCAAGGGGAACTCGAGGGCGAGTTCGGTGTGATAGGTTCGAAGCGTGAAGGGGCTATCCACGCTGACGCCGAAGACGCGCGCGTTGGCTTCATCCAGGGCATCTATCCGCCGGGTGAGGTCCAGGAGTTGCGTCTCGCAGACGCCGGTGAATGCGAAGGGGAAAAACGCGAGCACGATCGGGACGTTCTTTGCAAGCTCGTGCTCCATGGTGAACGCTTGGATGTTTTTCCCGTCGGTGACCTGAGCTTCGAACCGGGGGGCTGGATCGCCAATTTGAACCCTCATCGGATCACCAGAACGTAGAGCCTTCTATCCTGGAGGACGGTTTAAATCGTTGTGTGCTCCCACGCGGGGCCTCTTAAGGAGGGCTTTGGCGAAACGGTCTTGAAGGAGACCTTGGAGAGGGGCGGCGTCATGGCGCGCATCGAGACCGAGTTAGCCATTCATGCTCCCCTTGAGGATGTGTTCGAGGCGATCACGCACCCGGAGAACATCCCGTTGTATGCTCCTGGCATCGAGGAGGCCTATCAGCGTGGTCCGTCCACGCCCGAGGCTGCGGGGAACCTGTTGGATCTTGTGACTCGCTCGGGGGATCGGTTAGCGGGGCGCATCGTGGATCGTCAGCCGGAGCGTTCGTGGGTTATCGAGGATGAGAACGGGACGGTGGCTCGGTGGGCGTTGGAAAAGAGCGAGGAGGGCGTGTTGGCTCGGTTCGTTTTGGAGGGAGCGTTCGAGGAGCGGGAGGAGGTTCTGCGATCGGAGGTTCGGGCGAAGATTGCTCGCCTCGTGGTGGATTTGGAGTCGCGTTCGTGATCAAGCCTCGCCCATCGTAGGGGAGGGTTCGAGGGTTTTTGCCCAGGCCTCATGGTCGGGGCAGAGGTGCTTTGTCGCCATCGTTTCGGTGAGGTCTTCTTGCCAGTGGGGGTTGAACAAGCGGCAACCTTTCGCATCGCAGAAGGGGTCCCCCTCGTCGTGGTACTTGATGGATTGGAGGATCGCGGACGCGATGCACGTAGGGAGACGATCGTCGTTGCGCGTGAGGTGGTCGTCGTCGATGAGTTCCTCGGCGCCG
>PWVY01000160.1 GCA_003561665.1 Thermoplasmata archaeon | reverse complement strand
GGAGCTCAAACTAAGCGGTGAGATCCAAGCCAAAGCCGTCGAGATCCTCAAACAAGCCGCTGACAAAGAACTCACCAGCGGGCGAGGACCCACCGGCGTCGCCGCTGCCGCGCTTTACATCGCGAGCATCCTCTGCGGTGAACGACGAACACAACGCGAAGTCGCCGATGTGGCCGGCGTGACCGAGGTCACCATCCGGAACCGGTACAAGGAACTCGCCGAGAAACTCGACATCGACATCATCCTCTGACCACGACGAAGCGTCGCCTACCCGCTTGACGGAGAACGGGCTATATCGTGAGTTCCAGCTTCGAGACGCGCTCGTTGATCAGGTCAAGAAGCTCAGGCAGCAGCGCATCAGCGTCTGCCTGCGTCCAGGGATGCTCATCGAGCACCTTCTCAGCCGGGTTCACAAGCTCCGCCATCTCGTCGGTGACCTCCTCCTCGAAGTAGGTCATCGTCAACCGCGTGGGCTTCACCCAATGGGGCACCCTCGCTGGCAAATCGTACACTGTCCCCGCGGGTTGCTGGTGGGTGTGCTTGGTCAACGTGTACGCCTTCTCACGGTGGAACCGGTCCCCCTCGGGGTCCTCCTGGGCGCGGTACGTGTAGTGCTCCAGGTGGCCTGCAAGCACCGTGCCGCGGATCCAGCCGGCATGGTAATGGATCGAGCCCCAGAACCGGTCATCGAAGGAGCACCACCCTGGATGGTAAACGTGGAACTTCGGCCACACGCCATCTCGCCTTGACAGGCCCCATTGAAGCATGTCCCCGTACTCCTCCATCGATGCCATCCCCTGCTCGTTGAGGACAGCCTTGGCCTGCTTGAGGAGCTCGACAAGGCGCGCAGGGGAAGCCTGTCCGTGCTGCATGGGGTGGAACTCAAGCATCGAAGACCGCGGCATGAGCCGCGTGAGACCTCTTCCTCCATAGGTTTGTCCATCAACCGTGGAACGCTCCAAGGCTCCCAAGCAGGGGGCAGCACCGGATGCGCAGCCTTTTGGCCCGCGACCCATCTTCCTCACCATGTCCCTCACCGATCCCCACCAGGTGGCCATCGTGGCCGCCAACCGCATCCCGTTCGCCCGGCAAAACACTGCCTACCACGACCTGGACAATCAAACGATGCTCACCGACACCCTTCAAGGCCTCATCGACAGGGTCAGCCTTGGAGGCAAGCGGTTGGGTGAGGTGGCTGGCGGCGCGGTGATGAAGCACGCCAGCGATTGGAACCTGATCCGCGAATCCGTTCTCGGAACGAACCTGGACCCGCGCACCCCCGCGTACGATCTCCAGCAGGCCTGCGGGACCGGGCTCGAGGCCGCCATCCTCGTAGGCAACAAGATCCGCCTTGGCCAGATCGAAGCCGGCATCGCGTGCGGCTCGGACACCACCAGCGACGTCCCGGTGAGCGTGAACCCACGCATGCAACGCGCCTTGATGGATCTAAGCGGCGAAAAAACCCTCAGCGGGCAAGCCAAAGCCGCCGCGCGCCTTCTCCATCCCGGGAACCTCGTACCCCAGATACCGCGCAACGCGGAGCCCCGCACGGGCCTATCGATGGGCGAACACGCCCAACGGACCGCGAACGCGTACGGCATCACGCAGGAAGCCATGGATGAGATCGCCGTAGCCAGCCATCACAACCTCGCCCAAGCCTACGACCAAGGGTTCCTCAAAGACCTCATAATGCCCTACCACGGGCTGGAACGTGACAACAACCTGCGCCCCGACACGAGCCTCGAGAAGGTCTCTCGATTACCCGGCGCGTTCGAAGACGATGGCTCGATCACGGCCGCCAACGCTTCGCCCTTGACCGACGGGGCAAGCGCTGTGCTCCTCTCCAGCGATGATTGGGCCCAGGACAACGGGTTCGACGTGATGGCTCGCCTGGTGGACGCGCACACGGGCGCGAGCGATTTCGTGAACGGCGAGGAAGGGTTGCTGATGGCGCCAGCGCTTCACGCTGTACCGGCCCTGTTGGAGCGGAACGATCTCACCTTGGACGATTTCGACCTCGTCGAGGTGCACGAGGCCTTCGCAAGCGTCGTCCTCTGCACGCTCAAAGCTTGGGAAGAGCAAGGATTGGGCACGCTCGATCGGGACAAGCTCAACGTGAAGGGCTCAAGCATCGCGGCCGGGCACCCGTTCGCCGCCACGGGCGGTCGCATCCTGGCCACGTTGAGCAAAGCCCTCCAAGAGGAAGGTGGGGGTCGGGGCTTGATCAGCATCTGCGCTGCCGGTGGCCAAGGTGTCGCCGCCATCGTGGAGAGCTAACTAGACGTTACGCACCCATCATGGATTGACCGCACACGCGCAGGGTTTGCCCCGTGACACCGTCAGCCTCAGGGCTAGCAAGGAACGTGACCGCCTCGGCCACGTCCCTGGGTTGACCGCCCTGCTGCAAAGCGTTCAAACGCCGGGCTACCATGCGCCGCGTGGCCGGCATCTTCTCCGTCATCGCGGTCTCGATGAAGCCTGGCGCGATGGCGTTCATCGTGATGCCACGCTGGGCATGCTTCACCGCTTGGTCATGAACGTAACCGATGAGCGCCGCTTTGCTGGCTGCGTAGTTCGTTTGGCCCACGTTCCCAGCGATCCCGCTTACACTGGAGATGTAGACTGCACGACCTCCCTCCGGGATCTTCTCCAGCAGCGCCTCGTCCAAGCGCAGGATGGCCTCTAGGTTGACCTCGAGCACGCTGCTCCACGCCTCCGAGGTCATCTTGTGCAAGATCTTGTCTCGCGTGATGCCTGCGTTGTGCACGATCACATCAGGCGTTGGGAGAACGCTTGCGGCATCCTCGTCCGTGATGTCCAAAAGGATGGCTTCGCCATGGATCTCATCGGCAACGGTTTCAAGATCCTCACGAGCCGAGGGCAAATCCACAACCATGACCTGGGCTCCCTCGGTTGCAAGCCGGCGTGCCGTGGCCTTGCCCAGGCCTCGAGCTGCACCCGTCACGAGGGCCTTTTGATCCTCAAGCAAGGGCATCGCGAAGCTCCCGCTTGGGCGTGCCTGGCCCGTCACATGGAGAACCTGGCCTGAAACGTAGGCAGAGCGGGGTGTAAGGAAAAACCGCATCGGTCCAACCAAGCGGTCCCGACCGTCGTGGCCAACACGCAGCAGGTTCGCCGTCGCGCCTCGACGGCCAAGCTCCTTGGCCAACGATCGCGTGAACCCTTCGATGGCACGGCTCGTAGCCGCCGCCTGGGCGCCTTGATCGGATAGCGCTGGGGCAAGGACGAGCACCTTCGAGGAGGCAGCAAGCTCGGGGACATGCTCGTGGAAGAACGCGTACAACGCTTCCAAATCCTCCGGGGTCCGAGCGTCGGTCGCATCGTACAAAAGCACCTCCACATCGCTCGTTGCGTCCACGATCGTCGCGCCCAAGGCGCCCAAAGCCTCACGCGCCAGGGCCGTGTTCGAAGCCATCACCCGCTTCCCGGTCAAGGGATCAAGATCGTAGGCCCCCTCTTCTCGTTCGAGATGCGCCGGTGAGGGGACCCCCATAGCCCTGAGCAATCCTCCCGTGAGGGGCGCATCGGAAAGCCGCGTCAAAAGGTCACTCATCCAACGCCTCCTACACCGCCGTCCATGCTCCGTCGATCGGCAACGCGGCCCCGTTCACGTACGCCGCCTCGTCGCCAGCCAAGAACACCACGAGCGCTGCAACCTCCTCAGGATCCCCCAAACGCCCCGCCGGCACACGGGCCTTGTATCCCTCCTTGACCTTCGGGTTCCACTCGTCCACGCGCTCGACCATGGGCGTCTTCGTCCACCCTGGGCACACCGCGTTCACACGCACACCCTTCCTGGCCCACTCCGCGGCCGCCGTACGCGTTAAACCCACCACGCCATGCTTGGCCGCGCTGTACGGGGATGCACCCTGGTTGGCGACCAACCCCGCCACGCTGGCCGTGTTGATGATGGACCCGCCCCCGTTCTCGGCCATGACGGGGATCTGGTGCTTTAAACCCAAGAAGACGCCCTTCAAGTTGATCGACACGACGCGCTCGAAATCCTCCACCGACACGTTCGGTAGCTTCGCAAGGGGCCCCTCGATGCCCGCGTTGTTGTGCGCGATATCCAAGCGCCCCTCCAACCCAAGCGCCACGTCGATGGCCTCCTCAACATCCGCCTCCTGCGTCACATCGCACGCCACCGAAACGGCTTGACCCCCTGCCTCTTCGATGGTTGCTCGCGTACCCTCAAGGCCCTTCTCATCCACGTCCGCCAGGACCACTCGCGCTCCTTCGCTTGCAAGCTGGACCGCGCTGGCGCGACCGATCCCTGATGCGGCTCCCGTCACGAACGCGACCTTGTCCTCCAAGCTATACATGACTCCTGCACGCTCCAACCGACAAAAAGACCTACCTGCCGCAGGGCCCCCTCGGCACGGTAGGTTCATGCAGGTTCCCCCTTAACGAGCGCGCACCTTGCTCGTGGACGAACTCACCGCCCGCCCAGCCAAAACGTCCGAAGCGGCCCAGGTAGCCCGACTCGTGAACGCCGCGTACGGCCGAACCAACGATCCCACCGGCTGGACCAACGAAGGGCACCTGATCGAAGGACCACGCGTCACAACGGACGAGATGCGAGCGATCATCAAGGACCCCGAACACGAGATGATCATCGCCGAAGGCAACGGTGAACTCATCGCGTGCGCGCACGTTGAACCCCTCCAAGGCGGTGCATGCGAGATCGGGATGCTCAGCTTGAAAGCCAAGCACCAAGGCCAAGGCGTCGGTCGATGGATCCTTCGCCAGGCCGAAGACCACGCTCACGAAGCCGGTGCCACACGCACCATCCTACACGTTCTAACCGCCAGAGAGGAGCTCTTCCCCTGGTACGAACGCCGAGGCTACGAACCAACCGGCCAAACCCAACCCCTCGAACTGGGCGATGCTCAACAATCCCGCGTCGGCCCCCTCATGTTCAAAGTGCTCGAGAAGAACCTCGCATAGAGCACCCCTCCAAGCGAAGATGCCAACGTAGCCCCCATACAGGGCCGCGAGCACACCCCAGTACCACGCGTTGTGAGCAAACACTCCACCCACCTCACACCAAGCACAAAGAACCGCTCAGCCCCAATCCGCGACCCTTTTCTCCTCAAGGCCCCTACCGGACCCTATGGCCCCCGTCGAGCACGAGCTCGTGTCCATCCCCGCCGACGGCGTGAACCTCGCCGGGCACCTGCACCGACCCACCGACGCCCCAGATCCCCTCCCGGGCGTTGTGTTCAGCGGGCCCCTCACCGGCGTCAAGGAGCAAGTCTCAGGGCGCTACGCCGCACAACTCGCACAACACGGGTTCGCCTGCTTAGCCTTCGACCACCAAAATTACGGGGAAAGCGACGGTTCCCCTCGACAGCACGAGGACCCCCCGACGAAGCTCGTGGACCTTCGAGCTGCGACCGGTTACCTGGCCCGACAGGACGATGTGTCCGAGGACGCGCTCGCTGCCGTGGGCGTTTGCCTTGGAACCTCCTACATCCTGTGCTTCAGCGCGTTCGACCCTCGCATCAAGGCCGTAAGCCTCGTGGCAGGCGCCTACAACGACCCTAGCGCGTTCCGAGAGATCCTCGGCCCTAAGGCGTACCGAGCCGTGATGGAGCAGGCCGCTGACGCGTGGACCCGCTACGATGCCGGTGCAGCATTGGAGACGATCCCCGCGGTCAGCGAGGATGAAACCGAAGAGGTCGCGATGCCCGGGAGCGAACCCTGGGCGTACTACGGAACCGACCGAGGGCGCGTGCCCTCCTGGGAGAACGAAATCACAAGCGTCTCCATCGCCGCGCTGATGCGGTTCGATGCGATGGGCGCTGCCCCGTTCCTCGAGCAACCAGCCCTCTTCGTGCACGGTGAGAAGGACGACTACTGCTCGCCGAAGGCCGCCCGCTCCGCCTTCGAGAAGGTGCCCGATCCCAAGCAGTGGACCCAACTCCCCGCGGAGGAGCATATCGATTTGTACGATGTCGACGAGCACGTGGACGAAGCCGTGGCCAAGACGGCCGATTGGTTCCACGATCACCTTGTACCGCGCAAGGCATGAAAGAAGAATGCGCGGCGGGCCTCCCAGCCCGCCGGCGATTTCGCGTGCATCGCACCACGATGGGCGCACCGGAACGCCCCGAAGGGACGGGGGTTCGGGGGACCCAGAGAGGGCCCCGCGCGGTGCACCCGGCGGAAACGACGCGGGTACAGGCTCCCAGTGCAGCCGTTTTGGCCGCACACCAACCGTCCCCGGGGGGCCTTTTAAAGTCTTCCGTGAAAGCGTCTTCGCGATAAGGTGTAACTCGCAGTTACATGCAGCCTAACAGCCATCCTTGGGATTTTCAAGGATAGGCGTAGTTGTGTTGAGAAAGGGTGCCCGGCCGGGGCCTCCAACCCGGCCGGAGGGTAGCGGGACCGCGATGGGCTCGCGCCCGACGATCCCGCGTTGATTCCAACAGGCTCCGGTAGCGACCTCGGGGAGGCCGCACTCCTCTCGTTCGTGGGGGGGTTAAAAAGGAGTCTCGCGAGAGTGGCTTCGTTATGGGGTGTCACGCGTGGTGGTGACGGGACCGGAAGCGTGAACACGGCCCAAGCCGTTGTCTTCGCCATGGCTATCAGCGTCCATCAGATGATCGCGTTCTCGGACGCCATGAACGAGCGCTGGTTCCCCTGGTTAGACGAGCAGGATCCGGAGCTCCTGGATCGGGATCTGAAGTTCTCGTTCTACTCTCCGATCGGGATCCTAACACACATCGGGAACGTGGAGGCGACATGGATCGGGTTCATCGAGGGCGAGCCGTTGGATTGGCGAAACCCGCCCCATTCGACGAAAGAGTTCAGCAAGATCGATCCCGTCGTGGCCTTCCTCAAGGAGACACGGGAGAGAACGCACGAGATCATCGATGGGTTCAGCGAGAAGGAGCTTCAACGGGCGTTGGAGCTTGAGGATGCTTCGTGGTTGGTGAACGATCAGCTCACGGTGGAGGAGCTGGTTTGGATCGTGTTCACGCACGAGCAGTGGCACCGCGGGGAGCTGTTGGCGGCGTTTTGGAGCCAAGGGGTCGAGCCTCCGCGCGTGGATTGGCACCAATACGATGTGCCCATCGGCGGCATCGTGCCCGCTCCTTAGCGTTCGAAGTAACGATCCCAGTGGGTTTTGCAGGCGGGGTTGAAGGAGGTTCCACAGTAGGGGCAGGCATGTTGGCAGGCGATGTAGGCATCGAGGGTCATCGTCGTCTTGCACGCGCCGCAGAGAACGGCGTGCTCGTTGAGTTCGCCGGGTCGCCAGGTTTCGGTTCCGTGATCCACGTTCTCGTCATGGCACGCCCGGCAAGGGTACCACTCCTGGCAGCATCGGAACCGGAACGCGACGATGTCCTCGGGCTTCCCATGGTGCATGCAACGCGTGGCTTCGTCGATGGTGTCGCCTTGGATGCGCGGAGGCACGAGGGTTCCAGGGACCAAGGAGGGCATGGTTTGTGGGGCCGC
The DNA here is from genome assembly GCA_003561665.1 of Thermoplasmata archaeon. GTDB lineage: Archaea > Thermoplasmatota > SW-10-69-26 > SW-10-69-26 > SW-10-69-26 > PWVY01. Next base: position 1,967 of record PWVY01000160.1, on the reverse strand, counting down.
AGCGGCCTGTGTTCTTGGCACCTTGGTGCGACTTACCAAGGCTTTTAAATAGGGGGTGGAGGGGGATGGAGGTTCGCCCCCGCATGCGGCCTTGCGCTGGACCTTTGGTCCTCGCGTCGCCGCGAGGAAGGATGGGGCCGAGAACCGCTCACCTGGACGTTCACGCGTCTCGCATGGGGTCACCAACCGCGCGGGAACCCGTCGTCCTGTTCAGCCCGGTCCCATCCTTCCTCGGGCACCCTTTCTTCCCCCTGACCCGGGATACGCCGCAGAGCGTCCACTGTGGCTGTTCGTTATCGAAGAAAGAGAAGAGAGATCCCAGCCGTACCGAGGCCAACCCAGGCAGGGGGCACGGGGTTGAACCCGTCGGGCTCCTGGATACGACCGGGGAACCGGCCACGGCGGAGCAGGCGGCAACCAGGCCACCGCCACCATGCAAGGCATGAAAGCCCAACAAGGCGCCTTGGACTTTCATCCAAGGGACCGCGCCGGCACGATCAAACGGCACGCGGGCGCCCTACGAGCGCCCAGCGAGGCCATGTGGCTTGTTTATCCACGGGCCGGTTGGCCTACGATGGGATCGTAGGGCGGCTTAGTGGCGTTCGATCGCGATGCTCGGCTACCGTATGGTCACAATTTCGTTTCGTGTCACCACCTCCAATTAATACTCGACCCGTGCGGGTCACCTTAACAGGGTGTGCCATGCCCCATAAACCCTACGTTCGTCCCCCGGTTCCATTTATAAGCTGCCAGGAGGTGGGCGCCTTCGTGGACACCGACGCCCGGTTACGACGCGAGATCGACACATGGCGAGGCAGGCTTGATGCCGCGCTCGAAGAGGCAAAACCCCTGACCGAGGACGGCGACGACTTCCTTGAGAACGTGCAAGCCTACCGGGCCGACACGGACCATTTCGAAAAAGAGGAGGATCTCGTGCGAGCGTTCGAAGCCATCGTTTGGGCATGGTCGTGGCTCGAGATCGGAGCCCGCATCGACGCCATCGACTGGGAGTATCCAGACGACGGGTTCCCTCCCACCCACGACGCGTAAGGCAGGAACCTTTTCCCACGAAGCCGCCATCAGCACGCATGGCCAACGGCGAGGAAGGGAACGTCCAGACCGAAACCACCGAGCACGAGCACGTGGCCCTCGTCCGCATCCACCGCCCGGACAAACGAAACGCCCTCGACGAAGCCACGCGCCAAGACCTCCTCGAAGCCCTGAGAACCAACATCGACGATGGGGCACGCGCGATCATCATCACCGGCACCGGGAAATCGTTCGCAAGCGGCGCAGACCTCAAAGAGATGCGAGAGCGAACCACCGCTCAACAACGCCACTACCTTAGCCCTCCCCGCTTGTACGAGAAGATCGAAGCCCTCCCCGTGCCCATCATCGCCGCCATCAACGGGTACGCGCTCGGCGCGGGCCTTGAGCTTGCCCTCGCCTGCGATGTCCGCATCGCGGCTCACCCCGCCAAACTCGGCGCGCCCGAAGTGCGCTTAGGCATCATCCCCGGCGGCGGGGGAACCCAACGCTTGCCCCGGCTCATCGGGATGGGGGAGGCCATGCGCATGGTCCTCACCGGCGAGATCATCGATGCCAACACCGCGAACCAACGCGGGCTCGTTCAGGACACGTACCCCGCCGAGGACCTCGAACAAGAAGCCATCACGCTGGCCGGCCGCATGGCGCAATGGAGCCCCGTCGCCCTGGCACACGCCAAACGAGCCCTCCAACAAGCCTGGCGCCGACCCCTCCAAGAAGGCCTCTCCCACGAAGTGGACGCCTTCTGCCAAGCGTTCAAAAGCCGCGATGCCAAAGAAGGCATCGACGCGTTCCTCGAAGGACGCGACCCCACGTTCAAAGGGTAAATCCCTTATAGGACACGGAAAGCTAATTTTTAATCGTTCTAACGACCTGTTGTACCTGCTAGCGAATGGACATTGATTATATGTGCAAGAAGC
>PWVY01000345.1 GCA_003561665.1 Thermoplasmata archaeon | reverse complement strand
CGGGCGTGAAGGTGGGCTTATCGCGGGATGATGCGCACGCTTTGGCGATGCAAACGGTGGTGGGGTCGGCGGTTATGGCGCAGCGGTCGGGGCGTCACCCGGCCGAGTTGAAGGATGAGGTCACAAGCCCGGGGGGGACGGGCATCACGGCGTTGCATTCGATGGAGCGTGGGGGTTTGCGAGCGTTGCTGATCGATGCCGTGGAGGCGGCCACGGAGCGAAGCCGCGCCTTAGGGGACGCGGAGAAGGACGCTTAGGCGCGGCGCTTGGCTGCCGTGAGGGCGAGCATGGCAAGGAGCGCGAGCAGGCCAGGTCCGGGTGTTTGGTTGGCTTCGTCCTCGGGGGGCGGTGGGGGTTGTTCTTCCTCTTCGTCCTCCTCGCCGGTGAGGGCATCGGTTGCCTCGGGGAGGGGTTCAGGGGCTTCGTTGAGAAGCTCCTCGAAGGCGCCTTCGTCCTCGTCGCTGAAGAGGGGGTCCTCCTCAGCGAAGGGGTCGCTGGGGACCTCGTGGTCGGCGCTGGCAAGGCCTGCCGTGGCGAGGGTCAGGGCGAACAGGAGGACGGTTGCAAGGCGTGTCACGTGATGCGCACCTCGCGGTCGGGGTCGAGGGGGTCCTCAAGGGTTGGGTCGTCGGCGAGCGCGTCGAGGAGGAGGTTACTACAGACGGGAACCTCCGTGGGGGAGAGGGCCTCGTTGAGGGCGGTTCGGGGTAGGTTGGCTTGCGTGAGGGCATTCGTGAGCGTGGTTGCGAGCGTGTTGCACGTGGCCCTCTTGGCGTTCTCGAGGGTTTCGAGGAGGGTTTCCTTGTGGTTGCGGTGGTCCTCAAGGAGCGCTTGGCGTTCCTCGTGAAGGTTGTCCCGTGCCTCTTGGAGGCAGGATCGCTGGTGGTCGTGGCGGTCCTCGTCGCTGGCGTTCTCGGGGGTTTGGGAAAGGCACTGTGTGTACGTGGTTCGGAGTTCGTCCTTGGCCTCATCGAAGCGGTCCTGGAGGGCTTGGCGGTGTTCATGGTGGGCCTGTTGGGCCTCCAGGATGTTGGCTCGGTACGTTTGAACGTGCTCTTGGATGTGCTCGACGAGCTGGGGTCGGATGTCTTCGTGGGTGCGGTCTTGAGCCTCTTCCGGGGTCTCGCGCGTGATGTTGTCTTGCGTATCTTGCACGGTGCGAACGGTGCAGTGGTAGCGATCGGTTCGCGTTTGGTTGCAGCTGCTGGGGAGCTTGCAGGCGCGATCGTTCACGTGGTCTTGTTCTTGGCACTCGGGCGGGGGCGTGCAGGCGAGCGTCGTCTCGCTAAGGGGCGCGCAGTCGGGGCGGAGGGTCTGATCGGTTTCTTCGTCTTCAGGGTCTTCGGTTTGGGTTTTTTGTGGTCCTAGGGGTGCGCAGAGAACGCGGTCACCGCGTAGCGTACAATGGGAGGGGATCTCGCATCCGCGTTCGTTGGTGTTGTCCACACAGTCGGGGGGTACGTTGCATTCGATGAGGGCCCCGGGTCGTTCGGAGGGTTGGCAGGGCGGCTCACGTTCGTTCTCGGAGCTTGGGAGGGAGCAAACGAGGGTTTCGCCTGTGAGGGTGCATGCTTCAGGGAGGGGGGTGTCTGCGTCGATGCTTGCCGGGGTTGGGCAGGAGACGTGGTTGGCTTCGCGGTCCACGGTGCAGTCGTTCGCGTTCAGGAACGCCGGATCGTCGAGGGTCTTGGTCGCGTCGTGGACGGTGTCTTTGATGGTGGATGAGTCATCGTCGGTGTCCTCATCCCCGCTGAGTTCTCCAGTGCTAAGGGCGACACCGGAGGCGGTGCTTGTTAGAAGGATGAACGAGAGCGTGAGGATGAGTGTGCGGCGCAACATGATGTTTTCACCCGCGACAGGATGCCTCGCCTGGAAGGGGGTTTTAAGCGTGTCGACAGGTCCCGGCCAAGGGGCCAAGTAGGAGGCCGAGTTGTGGGGTTTCGTGGAGTGTTCGGCGTGTTCGCGGCCTGCGGTGACGCACTTGGATTACGCTGGGCGTTCGCTCTGTGCGTCGCATTTCGAGCGGTTGATCAAGCGTCGGTTCAAATCGGATCTTCGAGACCAGTTGGAGGGCGTGGGTTTGGAGGATGGGGGACGCATCGGGGTGGGGGTGTCGGGGGGGAAGGATTCGGTCACGTTGACGTGGTTGTTGCAGGATGCGTTGGGTGAGGATCCGCGTTTCGAGATCGTGCCCATCAGCGTGGATGAGGGCATCCCGGGGTACAGGGATGCGTCGTTGGACGCTGCGCGGGCGTTGACGGAGCAGATCGGGTTGTCGTTGGAGGTGGTCTCGCATGCGGAGGATCATGGCATCTCGACGCAGGAGGTGGCCGAGATGGAGCCGGATCGTCAACCGTGCGGGGCGTGCGGGGTGTTCCGCCGTTCGTCGTTGAACCGGGCCGCGCGCAGGTTAGGGTGCGATGTGGTCGCGACGGGTCACAACTTGGATGATCAGGCGGAGACGACGTTGATGAACTTGCTCCGATCGGACCTTGAGCAGGTGCTTCGCACGGCGCCGCACACGGAGGCTCCTGACGGGTTGGTGCCTCGGATCACGCCGCTTGCCTCCTCCACGGAGCAGGAGGTGGCTTTGTTGGGCGTGCTCAAGGATCTGCCGTTCCATGGGGCCGAGTGTCCGCACTCGGTGGATGCGACGCGTCGAACGTATCGGGGGTTGATCTTGGATCTTTTAGATAAGGAGCCGAGCGTTCGGCATCGGTTGGCCAGTTTGGCTGAGGAGCTTAAACGGCGCGTGGAGCCGGAGAGGGAGGGGTTCGAGGGGGTTTCCTCGTGCAGGACGTGTGGGGAGCCAAGCAGCGGGGGGTTGTGTCGGGCCTGCCAGATGAGCAAGGCCCTTCGGGGGGCGTAGGAGGCGAGGACGAAGGGGAATGGTTTAAACCAGCGGGCGGTTTCGCTTTGCAGGATGGGCCGAAGCCCGTTTGCACGAAACAATGCCTTGTGGATGAGCATCGTCGCTGCCGTTGTGGGTGGCGTTTTGTTCATCTTGTCGATCGCTGCCAACCAGGGAGCGGAGTGGGTGGCCTTCTACACGGACGTGGTCCCGTCTGGGGGCACGGAGGCGAACTGGAACAAGGCCGTCATGCTGATCAGCGGGGTCGTGTTCGCGACCGGCTTGTGGTATGTGGTCGAGCAAATCATGGCGCGTCGGCGGTTTGATCGCATCATGAACACCGAGAAGAAGAGCGAGTTCCAGCGGAACGTGGACACGCTTCGGGAGACGGTGAAGCTTCTTCCGCAAGGCTACGAGGAAGCGTTCGAGGAGAAGCGTGACGCGTTCGATTCGCGGCGCCGGTGATGCCTCGTGATCGGGCCTGGCTCCGCGTTGGATCGCGTGGAGGGCCTGCTTTCGGAGGTGGAGGGTCGTGTGTTGGTCGCGATGAGCGGTGGTGTTGATTCGTGCACGCTCGCGTTCCTTGCTGTGCGCGTGTTGGGGACCGAGCGCGTGTTGGCGGTGACGGCGTTCTCGGAGTCGACGAGCCAGGAGGAGGTGGATGGGGCGGTCTCGTTCGCGGGGGAGCATGGGATCCGGCATCGGGTGGTGGAGCATTCCGAGTTGGAGGATCCGGCGTACGTTGCGAACCGTCCGGATCGGTGTTACCATTGTCGGGAGGGGTTGATGGGGGTGTTCTCGCGCATCGCGGAGGAGGAGGGGTATGATCGCGTCGCGATGGGGTACTTGCCTGCAGGGGAGGAGGGTCACGCTCCTGGGCGCATCGCGGCCAAGAAGGCCGGAGCGTGGTTCCCGTGGGCGAAAGCGGGCGTGAAAAAAGAGGAGGTTCGGGGGATCGCGGAGCGTTTGGGGTTGAGTGTGGCGGATCGGCCTTCGAACGCGTGTTTGTCTTCGAGGATCCCGTACGGTGAGCGCGTTACAAGGGAGAAGCTTGCCATGGTGGAGGAAGCGGAGGCTGCGGTGCGTGGCCTTGTGGGCGTTGCGCAGGTTCGGGTGCGGCACCATGGGGATCTGGCGCGTGTGGAGGTTGCTCCGGAGGCTCGGGAGCGGTTGGTGGGGGAGGGGGAGGCGGTGACGGAGGCGCTCAGGGAGGTGGGGTTCCGGTGGGTGTCGATGGATCTTCTTGGGTACCGGCGGGGTTCGTTGAACGAGGGATCCACGGAAGAGCGGGAAAAGCCTTGGACCTCGGCGTGACGCTGGGGCAAGGCGGAGAGCGGGCTTGGGGTTAGAAGGGTTGCCAGCGTTCGTTGAAGGCGTCGACGGCGGCGTCGAGGGCGTTCTCGGTGATGGCTTCGAGGCCTTCGTTCTCGGTGACGCTGATGGCGGGGTGTTCCCCGGTGGTTTCCAAATCGCTTTTGTTCTCGACGGTGAGGATCGTGGTGTCTTCGAAGAGGGTCTTGACCTCGTTGAGGAGGTTCGTTTGCGCGTCGAGCGGGTACCCGCAGTGGCCGCTGGGGTCAAGGAGGAACAGGATCGTGTCAGCGGCGTGGCGGAGGGCGAGGATGGCTTGTTGCTCGATGGGGTTGCGTTCGTCCATGGGGCGGTCGAGGATGCCGGGGGTGTCGAGGATCTGGACTTGGTGGTGGCGGTGGTCTCGGTGCCCGATGTGAACGCCTTTCGTCGTGAAGGGGTACACGGCGATTTGGGGGGTGGCACGCGTGATCTCGGTGAGGAGGCTTGATTTTCCCACGTTGGGGTACCCGGCGATGACGAGGGTGGGTTGATCGATGCGGAGGGTGGGGATGCCGGCGAGTTCGTACCGGATCTTGGCGAGTTCGGCGAGATCGTCGCTGATGTCGGTGACGATGCTGGCCATGCGCCCGTAGGCTTCCTTTCGGGCGAGCATGATCTCGTGGTTGTTCTCGGCGGCGCGGATGCGTTTCTCGATGTCGCTTCGGATGCTTTGGATGCGGCTTCGGGCCCAGGAGACGGCGCCGAGGTGTTGTTTGACGTCGTCGACGCTGACGAGGACGTCGACGAGTTCGTGGTAGAAGGGGTGAAGTTCGTCGAGGTTGGGGAAGCTTCGGATCACGCGGTGCAGGCGCGATTCGAAGGTGCGGCTGGCGGCGCCTACGCGTGCAAGTTCGCGGTTTTTGCCGGCTTCTCCCGGGGCGCCTTTGGGGGCTTGGGCTTTGCGGCCTTTGCGGAAGGCTTGATCGATGAGGTCCTCGCTTTGGGGCACCGTCATCAAGCGGGAGAAGTCCGCGGCGCCGTGGTTGTCCACGACTTGGGGGATGCCGCCTTTCGACACGGGTCTACGTAACCGCAGGTCCTATTTAGAGGGTGGGGACGCGCGGTGGGGGTTCAACGCGGTGGACAGAACGTTTATGACCTCTGCGCGGGACCGTGGGAGCGATGAAGCGCGTTGGCGTGGTGTCCTGTTTGGCGTTGATCGTGATGGCTGGATGCCTTGGGGCAGACCTTGAGGGCGACGGCTTGGGTGAAGCGTCCTGGGAGGATGCGGGCGTCTCCCTGGATGAGGTGAGCATGGAGAATGCGCGCGCTCTCGAGGAGCAACCGGACCGGGTCGTGTTCGTGTGGGAGGATGAGGTGTCCATGCAGGGCCTGGCCTCCTCCGAGCTTGAGATCCCTATGGGCGTCCCGTTCACGCTGGATATCCAGCTCACGTGGGAGGGTGACAAGGCGCCCTGGTTCCAGGTCAACGACGAGGAAACGCGCATCTGTGACGCCTCAACGCCCGAGAACGATGCGCTCACGTGCACCATCCCCTCGCTTGAGCAAAACACGAAGGGAGCATGGGGCATCATTGTTGGCGCCGAGATCGTGGACGGGCCCGATGCGATCTCTTTCACGATGCACGTTGAGGTTCGCGCCGAGCAGCATGGGCTGGACACGCCGGCCCTGCTCGAAGCGGACCAAGAAGAGACCCGGCACGATCCTGGATGGCCAAGCCTTGAAGAAGCATCCGTTCGGCCGGGCGTGAAGGTGGGCGGGCAAATCTGCACGGCCAACTTCATCTTCCAAAGCGCCACCAACGCGACGCTTTACATCGGGACCGCCGCGCACTGCCTGGCCGCAAGCGCCAGTCGCCCCAGCGGGTTAACCCTCGGCGAGGCCGTGCCCGTTGCCAGCGGCGCCATCGAAGGAACCGTCGCGTATTGCAGCTGGGGCGCCAGCGAGAACCTTCTTTCCTGCCCTTACCAGTACGGGGGAGAGAACCGAGCGGATGACTTCGCCCTCATCGAGATCTCCGATGAGGATCGGGACAAGGTTCACCCCGCCATGAAGGTCTGGGGCGGGCCCACGCACGTCAGCACCGTCCCGGAGGAGGGCACGTTCGTGTACACGTACGGGAACACGGACATGCGGGATGGAGGGCAAAACGTGAACGTGGTCGATTCGCGACCGGGCGTGGTCACGTACACCACGGAGGCCCGCACCAGCGCGTACTTTGCGCCCTCGAGCGTATGGGGGGACAGCGGCAGCCCCGTGATCCAAGAGGATGGAGGCACCGTGGGCACGCTCGTCTCCATCGGAGCCTTCCCGCCCGCGGCGATCGAAGCGACGAACCTTGACCACTCCCTGGAGAACCTTGAAGCTCACACGGGGAAAACCGTGGAGTTGTCGACATGGGCCCTTTTCGATGTGCCTCGAGCTGACGGGTTTGACCCCGTGCCTCCCTGACCGCGCGTGGGCCCGTGAAGAGACGAGCGGTTTTAAGGTGCGGTCCGTTTCGATTCGATGATGGTCTCCTCGCTTGAAGGCGAAAGCGTTCTCATCACGGGAGCAAGCTCCGGCATCGGGGAAGCTACCGCGCGCCGTTTCGCTGAAGAGGGCGCGCGTTTGAGCCTTGCGGCTCGACGCGTAAAGCGCCTTGAAGCCCTCGCGGATGAGCTTCGTGAAAAGCACGAGGTGGAGGTTCACGTTGCTCCCACGGACGTTCGTGACCCTCAGGCCGTGCGGGCGCTCGTGGAGGCGACCGTGGACTGCTTCGAGGGGTTGGATGTGCTGGTGTGCAACGCAGGCGTGGCCCGGGGGTCCAGCGTGGAGGCGATGACGGACGAGGCGTATCGCGTCATGATGGGGACGAACTGTGATGGCATGTTCCACGCCGCCCGCGAAGCTCTCCCTTACTTGCGCGAATCGGAGGGGCTTGTGATGTTCGTGGGGAGCGCTGCGGGGAAGGCGCCGCGGTCGTACAACCCGGTGTATGCGGCAACCAAGTGGTGGACGCGAGGGTTCGCGAAGAGCTTGAGCGCTCAAGCGGGGGACGATGTGGCGGTGACGATCGTGAACCCTGCCGCGGTGCGCACGGAGTTCCAGACGGATGGCGTCATGTTCAAGGATCGGTTCGAGCCGGGGGAGGTTGTTGAAGCGGTGGAGGTTGCCGATGCGATCGTGTTCGCGGCGCGGCAGTCTCCAAGCATGGTGCATGAGGTGGATGTGTTCAACAGGGACAAGTTGACGCTGTACTAGGCTTGGGCTGGGCTGTTTCCGGGGGTTCTTTTAGGGATAAGCCCCCCATATCGTGGTGCATGGCATCCAACGATGCGTTCATCGAAGCCGACAAGTTCCGAAAGGCTGTGTTCACGAGCATCGTTGCAGGTGAATCGGATCCTGAGCGGATCGCGAAGAAGAACCGTTTGATCCAGCGAGCGGTGGATCGTGCCGTGGAGGACCTGGAAGAGCATGGTTTGATCACGGGCGAGGGTGACGGGTACGCGCTTACGGAGAAAGGTGAGCGGTACGCGGCCGAGCGACGCAACCTGCAACAGTGAGGATATGGTCGAGAACGATGGCTTGGGGCCCAGTCAGCGGGGCTTGCTGAAAGTGATCGCTGAGAAGGGAGGGTTGGAGGGTTTCGTTAGCACGACATCGGGGGCGTTAGCGGGCGAGTTGGAGGTGTCTCAGCAAACGTCGAGCCGGTGGCTTCGGGCGTTGGAGGATGCGGGGTTGATCGAGCGACGGTTGGGGAGTCAGGGTCAGCAGGTTCGTTTGACGCAGGAGGGTGTTGAGGATCTTACGCGGGAGTTGGAGCGGTTGGAGCGGATCTTCGAGAAGGGGACCTCCGTGACGATGGAGGGGGTGGTGCGCCAGGGGGAGGGGGAGGGAGCGTATTACATGAAGCAGCCGTTTTACAAGGAGGGTTTCGAGGCGTTGTTCGGGTTCGAGCCGTTCCCGGGCACGTTGAACGTGCAAGTGGAGGGTGAGGACCTTGGTTCGCTTCGTTCGCTGCGGGCGAGGGAGGGGTTCACGATCCCGAAGGTGTCGACGCCGGAGCGGACGTTCGGGGGCGTCTCGGGGTTCCCGGCCATGGTTCGGGGGCGGCGAGCGGCGGTGATTTTCCCGCATCGGACGCGGCATGAGGATGTCTTGGAGGTGATCAGCCCGGTGCGGTTGCGGGATGCGTTGGGGTTGAAGGATGGGGATGAGCTTTTGGTGCGTGTGGATGTGGGGGGCGCCGTGAGGACGTACGAGCCTCGGGATGCGTTGGTGGAGTGATGGTGTTGTTTGGTTGGTGTTGGAGCGTGTCGTTGTGGATGTGACGGTGCTTCGTTTGAGTCACAGGCCGGGGCGTGATCAGCGGTTGTCGACGCATGTGTGTTTGATTGCCCGCGCTTTTGGGGCGGATCGTGTCGTGTTCCCTTCGTTGGATCAGGGGGTGGAGGAGACGGTGGGGGATGTGGTGGATCGGTTCGGGGGTGGTTTTGAGGTGGTGGAGGATCCCAAGTGGCGGTCGTTGATCCGGGATTGGGAGGGGGTTTCGGTGCATTTGACGATGTATGGGGAGCGGTTCGTGGACGTGGTGGAGACGGTGCAGGGGTGCGGGTCGTTGTTGGTGATCGTGGGTGCGGGGAAGGTGCCGGGGGAGGTGTACGATTGGGTGGATTTCAACGTGGCCGTGGGGAATCAGCCGCATAGTGAGGCGGCGTCGTTGGGGGTGTGGTTGATGCGTGTGTTGGGGGAGGAGGTGTTGTTCGAGGACCGTGAGGGGGCGAAGGTTCGGGTGGAGCCGACGGCTCGGGGTAAGCGCATCACGCGCTTGGATTAGGGGGTAAGAGGGCGGGTTGGGCGGTTGTGTGGTTGTGGTGATTTGGGTGGTTGTGGGGGTTTGGACGTGTTGGTGGTTGTGCGTTGCTCCCTTGGGGACTTGAGCATTCTTTTAAGTGGGGCGAGCGCGGAGTATAGGGTCGGAGGGTCCCCTCGTTGTCAAAGATTCCCGACGAAGTGCGGTCCGTTGTGCTCGATCGTATCGGCGAAGATGAACTCACCATTTTGGAGGAGTTGGTGGAGCGTGGCCCGACCACGGACACGGTGCTTGCTGACGCGTTGGATACGCGTACGAGCACGATCCGGCGGGCGCTTTACCAGTTGTACGAGGAGCGCATCGCGGATTACGAGGAGAACCGGGACCGGGAGAAGGGCTGGTTGACGTTCGTGTGGGATTACACCCCGCAAGAGGCGATGCGCGCGTTGAACGAGGCGCGAGAGGAAGCTGTTCGTGAGTTGGAGGCGGAGATCGAGGAGGCCCAAGAGAAGGAGTTGTATGCCTGCACGAGCGGGCATGCGCGGTTGGAGTTCGCGG
>PWVY01000093.1 GCA_003561665.1 Thermoplasmata archaeon | reverse complement strand
GGGGGGAAGGAGAGGTGAGGGGTTGGCGTGGGGGTTTGGGGTTGGGTTCCTTTGTCGTCGTTGACGGGGGTGAACTGGACGAGGGGGCGTCGGGTGGGGCTTCGCGTGTGGATGCGCGTTCCACCGTGTGGGGTGGGTTCGACCTCGTCATCTGCGGCCATCATCCGGGGCTACCGGTTCGACCAGGATAAAGGCTTGCGCAGGGTACCGGTCGTTGCCTAAACCCATTGCTGGATGCGTTCGACGGCCTTTTGGAGGTCTTCCATGTTGGCCTCGTTGCGTGTGGCGTCCGTGTAGAAGGCTTCGATCATCACGCGTGTGCACCCGTGCTCTTGGGCTTGCCGTACGATGCGCTCGACGGGGCCATCGCCTGCTCCTGGGATGAGGTGGTCCACGATCTCGTCCTCCTCCTGGGTCCAGTCCATCAGGTGCACGAGTTCCCATCGGTCGCCTAACCGATGGGACCAGTCCTCCACGCGGCTGGTTGCCCCCTCGACGCTTGCGGCTTCGACCAATGCGGCATGGCCGGGGTCAAAGCAGAACCCGACATCGTCCACGGGCTCAAGGAAGCGTTCGATCTCCTTGGGTGTCCCCATGGGTGAACTCGTGTTCTCGACGATCAGCTGCGTTCCCTCCATGCCGGATCGAAGCGCTGCAAGGCTTGCGCGTGCTCGCTCTAACCCTTCAAGGACCGGTCCTTGTTCGGGGTAGCGGGAGAAATCTCTCGCGTCCACGTGCGTGACGACGTACGCGGCTTTCGTGGCGTGGGCGAACGCGATGCTTTTCTGCATCACGTTTCGAGCGGCCTGGGCCAGCTCGGGTTCCGGGTGAGCCAAGGATTGGTTCCTCCAGGGCCCGTGGAGGCCCACGTCGATACCCGCATCCTCGGAGGCCTGGAGGATATCGGAGGCATCTAGCGCGTCAGGCCAGGGCGTGTCAAGGGATATTTCGATGAAATCAGCCCCCATCTCGCTTGCGGCCTGGATGCCCTCCAGTGGGTCGCCTGCACCGATCCACCAGGGGATCCCGATGTTCACACGTGTGCGAAGATTGGCCGTCTACAAAGACCCTCTGCGAATCGAACCCACCCCTCGGCATGAAGAAAGCTTCAAAAAGGGGTGTCGTGTTGCCTGTGGAAGAGGCGTCTTCGTGAACCGCGTCGATGGAATCATCTTGGGCATTGGAGCTATCGTCCTGATCGCGTCCGTGATGGGTGTCATCTTCTACGAGGACGATACGGAGACTCGGTTCAACATCGCCTGGAGCGAAGGCGATGCTCAAGAACTCGATGCCATCACGGACAGCGTTGAGGCCGGATCCCACGAGTACACGGTGGACATCGACGGGGATCTCATCCACACCGTCACGTTCCGCGTGAGCATCGAAAGCAGCGGGAGCACCCTGACAGGCGACGATGTGACAGCAGCAGCTCAAGGCCCACAAGATCAAACCGGGGACTGCACGTTCACGATCCCGGCGCTTGAAAGCGATGGATCCTGCGATGCAGATGTCGATGTGAACCCCGAACCGACCGTTCCGACGGCTCGAGGAGCTGACGCGTCGAGCGCGGAAGAGCGAGCGCTCGAGGAGGGCTCCAGCGAGGAAGGCGTCGGTTCGTGGACCGTAACGGTCGACATCGATGAGGGCACCGAAGTCGGGACGCCCTCGTACGAGGTCACGATCCTCCCCATCGTCGTGGAGTGGGCTCCTTCCGCGCAACCGCCTTCGGTGGATACGCCCCGCTGAAGCGGCTGCCGGTGTGAGAACCGTTTTCAACGGGAGGGGGTTTGAGGCCACGTGGAGCTCCGCCGTGACTTGGGCCCGATCGCCGCCACGAGCGTCGTGGTAGGATCCATGATCGGGTCAGGCATCTTCTTTGGTCCCCAGATCGTCGCGTGGCAGTTCACACAACACGGGATCGAACCCACGGGTGGGCTGATCATCGCGGTTTGGGCCGTGGCGGGGTTCTTGGTCCTTTTGGGAGCGCTCACGTTCGCGGAGCTTTCAGCCTCGTTGCCAGAGTCCGGGGGTCAATACGTCTACTTGCGGGAGGCGTACGGTCCCGGCATCGGGTTCTTGCAGGGCTGGCAGGCGTTCTTCATCGGGAAAGCGGCAAGCATCAGTGCTCTCGCCGTGGCGTTCGCGAGCTTGTTGTCCGAGTTGGAAGGGAGCACCGTCATCGCGACGTCGTTGGATGTTCAACTGACGGCCGTGGCGCTGATCGTGCTGTTGACCGGCGTGAATTACGTGGGCGTCAAGTTCGGGGGATGGGTGCAGTCGGTGACGACGTTCTTGAAGGTGGGGGCGTTGGTTGCGTTGGCGTTCGCGGCGCTCGCGTTCGAGCCTTCACAGCAGGCGGTGCAGCAGTTGGAGCCCGTGGGGGATCGGCGGTTGTTCGCCGCGTTCGGGTTGGCGCTGGTCCCTGCGCTTTGGGCGTACGATGGGTTCTATAATTCGACGCAGGTCGCGGAGGAGATCAAGAACCCTTCGAAGAACCTGCCGTTGTCGTTGGTGGGAGGCACGCTGCTGGTGATGGTGGTGTACATCCTGACGAACATGGGGTACGTGGCTGCGTTGGGGGGGCGCGGATTGGCGGGCATCGAGGATCAGTTGGCGGGGGTGGAGGGGCAGTTGGCGGCGTTGTCTCCGGCAGGGTTGACGGCGGACCTGGTGGGCGGGGAGTGGTTCGCGGTTGCGATCATCGTGGGCGTTTTGATCTCGATCTTCGGGACGTGCAACGGGGTGATCATGACGGGGCCTCGGTTCCCGTTCGCGATGGCTCGGGATGGGGTCTTCTTCCAATCGTTGGTTCGGGTGCATGAGTCCTTCGCGACACCATGGGCGGCCCTCGTCTTGCAGGGGGTTTGGTCGATCGTTTTAGTGTTCATCTTAGGAACGTTCCGTCAGTTGATCGAGTTGGTCATCTTCGCGACGTGGCTGTTCCTGGCGTTGGCCGGGTTGGCCGTGATCTTGTTGCGGCGTCAGCAACCGGATCTGCCGCGTCCGTACAAGGTCCCGCTTTACCCTTGGGTGCCGATCGCGTTCATCGTGCTCAGCACCGTGTTCACGTTCACGCTCATCTTCGAGGATCCCTCTGGAAGCTTGCTGGGTGCGCTCATCATCCTCGCCGGGTTGCCCGTGTATTGGTACATCCGGTGGACGAACCCGATGAACCAGGTCGATTTGGAGGAGATCGATCGTTAGCGTCCTTGGATATCCCGTAACCCCGCATCCCACAGGTTGGGATCGTCAAGATCAACCTGCAGGTTCGCCTTGGCCGCGGCGTCACCGTGGTCGAGAACGAGCGTTTTGAAACGTGCCCCGAACCCGGTGGCGGGCATCAGGAGTTGTTTGGCCGTCAGCAAATCATCCTGTTCCTTCGCGATCCGCATCAGGCCAAGGTGCACGAGGAGGCGCTCTTGAGCGCCGAACGATGCCACGTTGAGCCCCGTGTGCTCGGCGATGCGTTGCACGCGGGAGAAATCCACGTCGTACGTGATGTCCGTTCGCCCCGGATGCATCAGCGGGGATGCATGGGCGTGATCGTGGAAACCGCGCAAGGTCCCATCCGGTCGTCGAGGCCACACGTGCTCGAAGGTGTCCCCGTAATCCATAAGAAGAGCCAACCCCGGGTCCAATGCTTGCTCGATGCTCTCCATGAACGAGCGGAGCGATGGAGCCGTTTCGTAGCGGTTCCCCACGGGAAGATCTTGTAACGGTGCCAACCGTTCAACCAGCTCGTCCGAGGCTGGCTCCCAGTGCTCGATGAAGGATCCCTCCTTGAAGTCCACATAGAGCCGGTCCCACCCCACGTCCGTTCGCTGGAGGACTTCGCAAGGAAGCGCGTCGAGGACCTCGTTGGCCAGCAGGAAACTCCGAGCGGGGCCAAGCTCACCGATCTCATCGATGATGCGAACCTGCCCCGGTGCGTCCTCGAAGCGTTCCGCCAACGCCTCTTCGCGCTGTTCGTGCCTTTCGACAAGGACCACCTCAAGCTTCCCAACGGCGTCTGGATCAAGCGTGGTGAGGAGGTCCTGCATCAATCGGCCTGAACCCGGACCGACCTCGATCAGGCGCCCGGGTTCCTCAGCGAAGGACGCCACGGCTTCTGCGAGGGTGGCCCCCAGGAGCGGGCCTGTGTCCGGGGCCGTCGCGAAATCCCCCTCTCGGCCCGTCGTGAACGAGGCCTTGGCGTAATAGCCCTGCTCGTCATCGTAAAGGGCCGTCTCCATGAACCAGCAAAACGGGACGGGTCCTTCGTCTCGGATGCGGGCGCGGATCTTGCCCTCCAAGGACGTGGGCATCCAGACGTATGCAGACGGGCCCATGGAAAGGCGTTTCGGCCCTGCAAGATGCTGAGTCGTGGGCAACCCTTTAGCCTTCGACGAGGTTGGCACAGGCGATGCCGGACGAGGACCCCTCCGAGGATGCTCCCCGAACACCCAGCGGGATCGAGGTCCCCCGCGTCGTCGATCCCGACGATGTCGACATCGACTACCAAGAGGACCTTGGATACCCCGGGGAAGCGCCCTACACGCGCGGCGTCTACGCGAGCATGTCCCGGGCCCGCTTGTGGACCATGCGACAATACGCCGGGTTCGGCAGCGCGGAAGAGACGAACAAGCGCTTTCGGCAACTTCTCGACCAAGGCATGACGGGGCTCTCCTGCGCGTTCGATCTACCCACGCAAATCGGGTACGATTCGGACGCGAGCATCGCGCAAGGAGAAGTAGGCAAGGTCGGCGTCGCCATCGACAGCATCCACGACATGGAGACCCTCTTCCACAAGATCCCTCTCGACAAGGTCACAACGAGCATGACGATCAACGCGCCCGCCGCGGTGCTCCTTGCCATGTACATCGCCGTCGCTCAAAAACAGGGCGCTGAAGAGCATGAGCTAGGCGGAACCGTGCAAAACGACATCCTCAAAGAGTACATCGCGCGAGGAACCTACATCTACCCACCCGAGCAAAGCCTCCGCTTAACAGGCGACATGATCGCGTACTGCAGCGAGAACGTGCCCCGATGGAACACGATCAGCATCAGCGGGTACCACATCCGAGAGGCCGGCGCGACCGCGGTTCAAGAGCTCGCGTTCACGCTGGCCAACGCTCGCACGTACGTGGAAACCGTTCTGGAGCGAGGGCTGGATGTGGACACGTTCGCCCCCCGCTTGTCCTTCTTCTTCAACGGGTTCAGCGATCTCTTCGAAGAAGCTGCGAAGTTCCGAGCCGCGCGCCGGATGTGGGCCACCATCATGGAGGACACGTTCGGCGCCCAGGACCCCAAGAGCCTGCGATTGCGCTTCCACACGCAGACCGCCGGATCCTCCCTTACCGCGCAACAACCCATGAACAACGTCGTGCGGACCACCGTGGAAGCCCTCGCCGCCGTTCTCGGTGGGACCCAATCCCTTCACACGAACGCCTGGGATGAAGCCCTGGGCCTTCCAACGGAACGATCCGCGCGGGTCGCGCTTCGAACCCAACAAATCATCGCGCACGAGAGCGGCGTCCCCAACAACATCGACCCCCTTGCAGGCAGCTACTACGTGGAGTGGCTTACGAACGAGATCGAAGAGCGCGCCTGGTCGATCCTCGATCGGATCGATGATCTTGGCGGCATGCAGCGCGCCATCGAGCAAGGATGGGTACAGCGGGAGGTTCAAGAAAGCGCATGGAAGCGCCAGCAAGCCATCGAGAACGATGACGAGATCGTGGTCGGGGTCAACAAGTTCACCTCCGGGGACGAGGACTCCAAGGATGTCCTCGAGATCCCCGAGGACCTTGAGGCGAAACAAGTCCAGCGAGTCCAGAAGGTACGATCCCAGCGGGACGATGCGAAAGCGCAAGACGCCATCGATCGCCTGGAGAGCGAGGCCGATGGGGATGCGAACCTGATGCCCTTCATCATCGACGCGGTGAAAGCAGAGGCAACGACGGGCGAGATTTGTGATGCGATGCGCCGATCATGGGGCGAGTACGAGGCCCCCACGGGGGTCTAGGCTTCTAATCGCGAGCTTCGACGGTGATCTCCGCGGTCATGGTCCCGTGATGATCGCACTCGTACGCGTACGTTCCTGGTTCCATGTCATGCGGGATCGTCACGTTGTACGACTCCCCTGAGGGGATGTCGCCGCTGTCTCCAAGGCGCTCGTCCTCGAACGTGACGGTGTGCACGAGCCCGTCCGTGTTCGTCCACGTGATGGTGTCGCCGGGCTGGACCGTGAGCTCGTTGGGTTCGTACCCCATCGCGATGCCTTGGATGTCCACGTCGTGCTCGTCCCCGGTGACCTCGAACGTGACCTCGTCAGACCAGTAATGGCTGCCATCGTACAGGGCGTGCGCGCGGGCATGGTACACGCCGGGTTCGGTCACGTTGAAGGTGGCCTCGTACGATCCAGGGATGGTGGCGTTCTCGATCGTGCCGGATCGGTTCTCGTAGTCCCCTGGTTGCGGGTTCTCCGGGGCGCTGTTTGGGCCCCATGCGATATGGGTCCTGTTGGCTTCACCCGGGGCGCCGCTGAGGCTCCACTCGAACTCGATGTCCTCCCCTGGTACGGCCTCTTGGGTGTGCTCGTCGATGGTCACGTCGATCCCAACGCCCACGGGGTCGCCTTCGCTCACCTCGACCATGACCTCTTCGCTCCAGAGGTGCGTCTCGTCCACGATGGCGTGCGCGATGAAGTAGTACGTGCCCGGCTCGTCCAGCGTGACATCGGTTTGGAACGTTCCCGGGATCTCTGCGGGCTCGACGGCTCCCGACGTGTTCCCGTAATCCGCCGGGCTTGCCGGGTCGGGGACGGATTCGTTGGCCCAGTGCACCGCCGTGTGATCGATCTCCGACTCGGGACCGTTCACGGTCCACGACATATCGATGGCCTGGCCCGCTTGGCGATCCTCAGGAGGCTGATCCCACACGATGTCGTAATCGGCTGGATCCGGAGCGTCCACTTGAGCACAACCGGCCAAAGGCACGGTGAGGAGACCCAACGCGAGAAACAAGACGCGGTGCATCATGCCGTGGACGCAGGCCACCGTACTTGAACGCGGCGAAACGCGCGTTGGGCGACGAGCAGGGATCGAGGAGGACCACGGGCGTCAGCGTTGCCCGATGGAGTCGAAGAGGATGTGCACGCGCTCGTCAGGCTCAAGGCTAAGGACGGCTCGTTCGCCCGCATCGCCGGCTTCCAAGCGCGCAAGGGGGCCAAGCACAGCATCGATCTTCTCCACATGCTCGTCGTTGACGTGCGTGCCAGGGGATCCAAGCGGTTCCCCTTTCCTTGCTTTCTCTAGAAGGTCATGGAAACGCTCGACGCTAACGACGTCCTCCAGAAGGGCGCGGCGCTGGCTTGAGGGAAGACGGGCCAGGTGCTCGCGCAGGGTTTGAACCTCGCTTGAGTCCTCGCGGGAGATCTCGAAGAGCCCCATGAGGGCCTCCTCCAAGAGATCTGGATCCTTTGCCAGCGTGCGGTCCGTCATGGTGCTTGCTCCCTATTCAGGCGGCCTGAAGCATAAAGGCTTCCCCCGTCCCGTGAGACGGTTGTACGAGCGCGTAGGGAGGGTTCAAGCGGGTTGGAGGCGTTGGCCTCGACGATGAAGCTTGACCGGTTCGATCACGTGGGCATCGCGGTGAGCCAAAGCGCCTTGGAGGACGCACGCCGCGTGCTGGAGGACGTTCTGGGCGCTGGGAAGCCCCGCGAGGAGGTGGTGGAAGAGCAAGGCGTCCGGACACTGATCTACAAGGTCGGCGATGCGAAAGTGGAGCTTTTGATCCCTCTGGACGAGGAGGGCCCGGTGGCACGGTTCATCGAACGCCGCGGGGGCGGGTTGCATCACATCGCGTTCGAGGTTGAAGATGTTGAAGCGAGCATCCAGGACGTGGCCAAAGCGGGCCTTGAGGTGATCGACGAGGAGCCACGAGGCGGCGTGGAGGGTTCCCTGATCTCGTTCCTGCACCCCAAGAGCACGTTCGGTTCCCTCGTCGAACTCGTCGAGTTCCCCACTCAAGCCTCGGACGGACGGTAGCGATCCAGGTACAACACGGGTTCTTGGAAGCTGAACATCAACCCTTGCCGTTGATAGGATAACTCCTCGATGCCGTGGTATTCCAGCTCCACGATGCGACCTTTCGCTTCCCCGGGTTCCACGCTGTAACCGTACTTCATCGCGACAGCTTCGAAGATCTCGAACTTGCTCGTGTTCGCTTCGATCCCGCTCCACTCCCCGTTCTCGGTCCGGGGGGGCCCGCTCGTGATCAAATGGTTGTACAGGGGCCGGTTGCGGGAGCGAACGTGCTTGAGTCGATCGAGCTTGTACAACTCGTTCACGCGGTTCGTCAAGTACCGGTTGACCTCATCCTTGCTTAACCCGCTAAGCCCCGCGATCTTGCGAAGCGTGTGCTTCTCACCTTCCGAATCCAACTGCTCGACGGCGTCGATGAGCTTCAAACAGTCCAGCTCGTACTTCTCCACCGCGCTGGAGAGCTCTTGCTGGGGCTCACCCTGAAGGGCGTCTTCCAAGTGCCCGTTCGTGGACGCCATCACTCCTCCAAGGGAGGCCATTCACGCATAAACATTCCTCCCTTGCCCGGGTGCATCGTTTCACGCGCTCGACCAAAGTCCCCTTTAACCCCACCAAGGCGAGACTGACAGTGGTGAACCCATGCGACGAACCATCATCGGTACCCTACTCGCTTTGAGCCTGATCGCAGCGCCCGGCCTTGCAAGCGCCAACCCCCTCGCCATCATCACCGGGGACGGAGCAGCAGAGGCCCAAGGCCAAGCCGAAGGCGAATACTACGCGGATGCAAGCGGCGCGCTTGAAGCCGCAGACGAACACGCCCAAGACGCCCAGCAGACCATCAACAGCGAGGTGCGAAGCGCCAACCAAGCCGTCACGGAAGCCCAATGGGACGCCTACGACGCGCTTGATGACGCCCAAGCACCCCAGATGGACGCTGACCTCGACGACGAACTCGTCCAAGAGATCGAACGAGCGGGCGACATCAGCGCGCAACACGCCGATCAAGCCCAGAAAGCCGCCGACCTCGAAACCGGCCTCGTCGACGCAGGCGCGGACATCAGCTTCGCCGCGCAAGCCCAAGCCTGGTTCAAGGACACGTTCAAAGGTCTCACCGGCCTCTTCGAGGACGCTGACGACATCGCCGACCACGACACGGGCCTCGAAGACGAGGCAAAAGGCGCCCTCGAACAAGGCCTCCACGCTGAGAACGACATCCGCAACCAGGTCGTAAGCAGCGCGCACCTCGACCAAGAAACCCCCGACGTGGACCCCAGCTTGAGCGGTGACGCCACGCTCGAACACGCCACGCAAGCAGCCACGAGCGCAGCCGGCAACGGGCACGCCGAGCTACCGTAACCGGTGAACCCCTCGCGGCCTCACGGCCGCATCCCCCTCACCGACGGGTTGCCCCCCAAGCCCGGCAGGAGACCCTGCCGGGCCTTCCTCTCCTCTTCTTCTCACACCTTCCCTAAACACCCATGAACACGCGAACCAG
>PWVY01000085.1 GCA_003561665.1 Thermoplasmata archaeon | reverse complement strand
CCCGTGCGTTTAAGCCACCGTCTTGCATCGGGGCGCTCGTGGACAAGGCGCTTTTCCGCCTGTACCTGGCCACGTTCTTCTTCGTCATGCTCATGGCGACGGGGTTCCCGTTGGTTCCCCAGCACTTGGATGACACGTTCGGGGCCAGCGTTCTGTTCATCGGTGCGGTCGCGGGCTTGTACGGGTTCATGCAGATCTTCTTGCGGTTGCCCATGGGGGATATGGCGGACCGTGGCGGGCGCAAGCGGTCCATGCTGGCCACGTTCGTCTTGTCGGCGATCGCGGGCTTGTTCTACGTGTTCGGTCCCAGCAAGTGGTGGATCGTGCCTGCGCAGGCCATCTTCGGTTTGGCAAGCGGGATCTTCTGGGTGGCTGCGAATGCGTACTTGTTCGATCGTGTGGCGGAAAAAGATGTGCCGACCGCGACGAGCAACTACGCGGTCGCGATCGGGGCCGCGTTCTTGATCGGGCCCCCGTTGGGGGGGTACTTGGCGGATGTGTTCGGGTACGGGGTGGGGTTGTCGGTGTTCTTGTGGGGAAGCGGTATCGGGCTCGTGCTTGTTGCGCAGTTGCCTGAAACGCGCAAGACGGAGGGGCGGTTGTGGCCGGGGAAGGGCGTGTATTCTCGGGCCTGGCGCATCTTCGAGGATCCGGACATCCGCATCAGCGCGTTCGGGACCGTGCTCTTCGGGCTCTTCCTTGGGGTCTTATCGAGCTTTTACCCTGTGTACATCCGGTTTTTAACGTTCACGGCGTTCGTCGTGGGCGTTTTGATCGCGTTGCGTCAAGTCGTCGCGATGGTGCTTCGGGTCTGGATCCCCGGGTGGGTGGAGCGCTTTGGGCCACGCAACGTGTTGATGAGTGGCGCCTTCGCAGGCGCGGTCAGCATCGGGCTCACCCCGTTCGCGCCGGTTCTGGTGGGGGCATACGCTGCGGCCCCATTGCCGACCTTGGGATTGCTCTCGGTGCAGGATGCCGTGCTGGGCGTGTTGGTGGGCCTTGCGCTCATCGCGGGGTTCTCGGTGGGCGTGATGGTGCCGGCGAACTTGACGCTCGTCTCACGCGGTGCACCCCCGCAACAGCGCGGGTTAGCGAACGGGATTTACGGGACCGCGCTGGGATTAGGCACGGCCTCCACGCAGTGGGCCCTGGGCGGGCTAGGGGAGGTTTTGTCCATCGAGTGGACGTTCTGGGGCGCGATGTTCATGGTGCTCATCGGTCTCACGTTCATGATCCCCTATTCGAAACGAAACCCTCCCCGAACGGAAGGGTACAAGCGCGTCGAGACGTCAACGCCCGCGGAGCAGGACGCCTAGCGGGCGCGAACCACGAGCGCGAGCACGAACACGCCCAAAGCGAACAAAGCCAACCCTTCCTGCCACAGGGTGCCCAAGAACACCGGCTCCCCCATCGCTTGGGGAGCATACTCCGGCACGATGCTCAACACCATGCCCCCCATCACGAGGAGCGACCCGAAAAAGCCGCTCACGATCTTCCCCCAAGAGCGCCCCCCGCCGTAACCGTCCGTGCCCATGGCCATAACGCTCCTACCTCCTCAACGACGGAAAAACCTTTCACCGGATCCGCGTCCCCAGCGCCTCCTCGATCTCCCTATAGGGATCCTCCGGCCACGCCAACGGCTCCACCCGCGACAACGAGGTCACCAAGCGCCACTCCTCGATCGCCGCCTCCCCCACCCCCACCTTCGCCCCCAACACGCCGCGTACAACCGTGCACAACCCCTCCGGCGTCGTCGTCTCAAGCACCACGCCAGGCTCTTCCAACGCGTGCCCGATCTCCTCCCGGAACTCGCGCGAAGCCGCCTCAAGCGCCGACTCGCCCGCTTCCACGGTTCCCCCCGGCAACTCCCACCCCCGCTCTTCGTGCCGGGCGACCACGAAACGCTCGCGCTCCCCCGAGGCAAAGCACACCACGATCGCGAACCCTCCCACGCCCACACCGACACCGACCCCTACGCGGTGTCAGCGAACCGCGCCCACACGGTACCGTGATCCATCGCGAAAGGCCCAGGAGCCTCCTCGCCCGGTGCCACGAACTCCAACGTCACGCCCTCCGGCACGCTCGTGAGCTCACCCGAACCGGCGCGCACCTCGAAGATGTGGATGATGTACCACGCCGTGTGCCCCTCATCCGTGTTCGCAGGGAACGTTAGAACGTCCACGAGGCCCGGTTCCAAATCCTCCCCGAACCACGTCTCGCTCACGCGCGAAGCCGCCTCCTTCACATCCTCGTTGGGACGAAGCGTCTCCGCCGGGATCCACCAACGCCCCGGCTGATGCTTCTGGGTTTGCGCCAACGCGATGCGATCCTCCCCATCACGGATCAACACCATCACCTGGAGCCTGAGCGCTAACCCCTGCGCGTTCACATGATGGAACGGGCTCTGGCTCGTCGGAGAACCAACCTTCTCGAAATCCTGATGCATACACCCCCCACCCGACTACCCTCATAAGAGGATGCGGTCGGCGTCGGCAAGCTTACGAACCACCACCCCCATCACGGCCTCGATGCGCCTGGACCACTGCTGCTTGAACGTGCGCAACCTCGACGACGCGATCGACTTCTACCAGCAGCACTTCGGCATGAAGATCATCAGCCGCAAGAAGATCCCCGAGAACAACGCCGAGATCGCGTTCGTCGGGTACGAAAGCGACGACATGAAACTCGAACTCACCCACTGGGGCGACTGGGACGAAGACGACTACGAAGCCGGCAACAACTTCGACCACATCGCCATCACCTGCCAAGACGTCAAGCACCTGTTCAACCAACTCACCACGGCCGGCGTCGAACCCGCCATGGAACCGTTCGAGTTGTCCACCGGCTCCCACATCGCGTTCGTCAAAGACATCGACGGCAACTGGGTCGAACTCATCGAACGCGACGAATGACCCCCTCAGGTCACGTTCCCTGAACCGCCAGCCGCATCATCGAGACCGAGCAACCGCGGCAAGGCCAAGCGTGGAGACGAGCGCGAGCACCGCGGGTCCAGGAGCGCCAAGGACGCCTTCATCAACGGGTTCAAGTTCAGCGACCACGGTGAGCGATGTCGGGTCGCCGTCGCCACCCTTTTCGTGCGTAGAGGCGGGCGTGATCTCCAGATCCACATCGTACGCCGCGGGCTCTTCAAGCGCATCCGGCGCACCGTGCGTGACGTCCACGGTGAACGATCCCGGCTCGTGAGGTGCAAGCACGATCTCGGATGGATCCACCTCAACACTCAACGCCTCGTCGGCTTGCACGGAGACATCGAAGCGCGTTTCTCCGTTGGCGAGGTTCTCCAGGCTTGCTTGGTACGTGAGCGTCTGACCCGCGATGCCCTGTTGCGTTGAATCATCGATGGTGACCTCGTGTTGTTCAAGGTACCCCGGCGTGACGGTCACGTTGGCTATGAAGGGCCCGTACTCTCGGGGCGTATCGTTGGTGGGTGGAAGCTTCTCGACCATCATCTCCAGTTGCAGGGTGACGGTCTCGTAGGCCGTCGCGGTCTCGTCGAACCCTACATCCAAGAGAGCCTCGCCCTCGTGCACGATGTCTTCGCTGGGGCAATCCCCAAGCTCGGACACCCACGAGGTGGATGCGGGCGACAGCGTCGTGCTCGCCGATGCGGGAGCATTCGAGATGCTGAGGGTCGCCGTAGTCGTCGTTTCGGGCGTTTCCAAGGCATCACAACCGACACCCATAGAGAGGATGGCTTGGTCGCGGTCTTCCAACGGCACAATCGGCTCTTGGATGGTTTGATCCTCGAAGACGACGGGGGGCGGGTCCTCAAGAGGGTTGCCCGGGTCCTGTGCTGCGGCTATGCCTGCTGCGAACAGCAAAACAGTGATCATGAACACGCCTACCGCGGAAAGGGCCCCGACCCGCATGCCAAGGACAGTCCGGTTCAAACGTTTGGCGTTTTCGGCTTGTACCCCACGGATCCTGGGCCTTATCGGGACGGGGGCTTGGACACGGGATCGGTGCGGCGTTCGACGGTTTCAAGGAACTCGTTCGCCCACCGGTGCACGTTGTGCTCTTCGATCTGTTCACGGAGGCCCTTCATGCGGCGTCGACGCTCCTCTGGCTCCATCGTGCAAGCAACGTAGATCGCTTCAGCCATCTGATCGACATCATGAGGGTTCACGATGAGCGCGTTGTCGCAGAGCTCCTCGGCAGCACCGGCGAACTTGCTAAGCACGAGCACGCCGTCATGGTTCACTTTCGTGGCGCAGTACTCTTTGGCTACGAGGTTCATCCCGTCACGGATGGGGGTTACGAGGGCGACATCCGCTAAGCGGTAAAGCGCGAGGATCTTCTCGAAGCCCATGTGTCCACACGTGTAACGGACCGGGACCCAATCGACGGACCCAAGCGCTCCGTTGGTGCGTCCCACCTCGCGTTCGACGAGTTCGCGAAGGTCCTCGTACTGGTTGATCTGCTCGCGGCTTGGATGCGTATGTTGGATCAGGGTCACGTTGCCCTCAAGTTCAGGGTAAAACTCCAGGGCACGTTGGAAGGCTTTCAAGCGCTCGGGGATCCCTTTCGTGTAATCGAGGCGTTCGACCCCGAGAAGGTACGTGTGGTCGTCCAAGAGCAACCGTTGGTGGATGCGTTCGTGTTCGCGTTCCACGGGGGAACTCGTGGCTTGGGCTTGGATGGACGCGAAGTCGATGCTGATGGGGAAGACCTTGGCCGTGCTTTCGCCCTTCTCGTGCTCGATGGTGAGTTGATCCTCGTCGCGTTCGATCTTCACGTCAGGAAGAAGGCTAGGGAGCGCGGTTTGGAGGTTCGCCAAGTCGCGCCGGGTTTGCACCCCGATGACGTCGAACGCGATCAGGGATCGAAGAAGGACCGTGTGCCAGGGTAACCGTTGGAGGATGTTCTCTGAGGGGAAGGGCGTGTGCAGGAAGAACCCTAACGGGCGTGTTTCCCCAAGGTCTCGAAGCTTTTCGCCAACGAGCATCAGTTGGTAGTCGTGGATCCAAACCCTCTCGTCCGCGTCGATGGTCTCTTTCGTGGTGCGCGCGAAGCGCTCATTGACGATTTGGTAGGTCTCCCAGAAACGGGGCTCGAACTCGCAGAACGGGTGCAAATCATGGAACAACGGCCACAAGATCTCGTTGGAGAAACCAAGGTAGTACTCCTTTCGCTCTCGCTCCGTGAGGCTGACAGGGACAAGATCGTACCCCACATCCTTGGGCGTATCCGCATCGTCCAGGTTGATAGGGCCCGTGATGCCCGGCCACCCGATCCATGCTCCACCCCGTTGCGTCATCAGCTTGTCTAGGGCGGAAGCAAGCCCGCCAGGGCTAGGGTGCACACGGTACCCATCCTGGGTTCGCTTGACCTCGACGGGGAGGCGGTTCGAGACGACGACAAGATCTTCCAAGGAGATGCACCCGAAGGATCCATGACGTCTTCGAATCTGCAGGATCCTACACCGAACCTTCTTCTTGCACGTATGAGTCCTTCGGCGCGGGCAGGCCGCGATGCCAGTCGTTCCTTACTGTTCGGATAGGAACCCGGTCACGTCGGCAAGCGTGACCCGTGCATGCGCGGGGCGACTGATCGATAGGCCGGCCACGGCGTTGGCGAGCGATAACCGGTCCTGGCCTTCGAACCCCATCAGGATGGCGGCGATGTTGCCAGCGTTCCATGCATCTCCTGCCCCCGTCAAAAAGCGGGCCTTGACGGGGAACGTTCCCGCTTGCGTGGCGTGCCCGCTTTGCATGCTGAGCGCGTTGTCGGCGGTGTGCACGTCGATGCGGCATCCAACATGCTCATCCAAGGCTCGCGCGGCGTCCTTGAGGCTCAGGGCCGATGGATCTTGATCCGTGATGCGTGCAGCGAAGTGCGTGGCCTCGTGCTCGTTCATGCCCCACGCGTCAAGCGCGTCGAGGGCCCCAAGGCTCTCCAGCAGGGCGTCCACGTCGTCGCCTCGGTGAGCCGGGTCGCCGGTGTCCATGAACGTGAACGCGCCCGCAGCGTGGGCCCTAGGGAGCACCTCCTTGAGGAGTTGGGTCCCGTGCTCAAGCGTTTGGGCCCAGTTCGTCACGGCGACAGCGTCTGCGTTCTCGATCCGGTTCCAGGCGTCCTCGTCGAGGTCATCAGGTCCGAACGTTGCTAGGGGTCCAGGAGCCGAGAGCATGACGTTGGCGTTCTCCGCTTCGAGTTCGAGCGCGACGGTGGAGGAGGCTTGCGGCGTGGGGATTAGGCCTTCGAGGGTGGCGGGCACGTTCTTGGTCGCGTCTTCGTAGAGGGCGCGTCCGAACGTGTTCGTGGGCGCGATGAGGGTCGTGGGCACGCCGAGGTTTGCAAGAGCGTGGGCGGTGTTGGCGGCGTTGCCTCCCAGTTGAAGGTGGTGAGGAGCGGTGAGGAGGTTGCCGCCGCCTTGTTCGATTAACCGTTCGATGCCCGCGTTGAGCCGTTGGCGGTTCTCGATGGGGACCAGATGGTCCACGTACAAGTCGGGGAGGACGACGGCTCGGGCTTGGCGAAGGCGATCTTGGTTCGCGTTGACCTTGTGGGCGAGGTCGGAGGGCACGTACCCCTGAATGGGGATCGCGGTTTAAGCTCTCGAGGGAGCGCGAGGTTGCATGGGCCCTGTCAGCGTGTCACGTCTTGCGTCATCTGGCGGGCGGTGAGCGCGATGTCCAACAAGAGGGCGCTGTGGATAAGGCCGATGTGCGTGAAGGCTTGGGGGAAGTTGCCAAGCGATTCGCCGCCAAGGCCGAGTTGTTCAGCGAAGAGGCCCAGGTGGTTGCCGTGGGTGAGGAGTTTCTCGAACTCGAGCCAGGCTCGATCCATCTCTCCTTGGAGCACGAGGTTGTCCACAAGCCAGAACGAGCACAACGAGAAGGTGCCTTCCTCGTCGCCGAGCCCGTCGTCGGTCTCCTGGGGCTTGTACCGGTGAACGAGCCCGTCGCTTGCTAACTCGTCAAGCGTGGCCTTCAGCGTGTTCCCGATGCGCTCATCGTCCGGGGGCAAGAACCCGTACATGGGGATGCGAAGGTTCGCAGCGTCCAACGTGTGATCCCCGTAGCTTTGCGTGAAACAGCCACGCTTGGGGTCCACGCCGTTCTCGAGCACTTGTTGGCGAACGGCGGCGCGCTCTTGTTTCCAGGTGTCCACGTCACCGGTTAACTCGTGCGTTTCGGCCAGGCGGATGGCGCGATCGAACGCGACCCAGCACATGACTTTCGAGTACACGAAGTGCCGATCGGGCCCGCGGACCTCCCAGATGCCTGCATCCGGTTCGCGCCAATGCTCCACCAGCCAATCCATCAACGGCAACAAATCCTCCCACATCCCGCCAAGGTCCCCGTGACGATCGGCGTAGTCGGAGACGGTCTCGAGGACTTCACCGAAGACGTCGAGTTGGCGCTGAGCGTGCGCCGCGTTCCCGATACGTACGGGGCGCGATCCGTGGTACCCGGACAAGTGCTCCACGTGGCTCTCTTTGAGGTTGCGGCGCCCGTCGATGCCGTACAGGACCTGGATGGGCTCGTCCTCGGGGGCCTCATGGATCCGATCAGCGAGCCATCGAAGGAAGGCGCGCCCTTCCTCCACGTAGCCTAAGCGGAAGAGGGCTCGAAGCGTGAACGCGGCATCGCGCAGCCAGGTGAACCGGTAATCCCAGTTGCGCTCGCCACCGATGGCCTCGGGAAGGCTCGTGGTGGGCGCGGCCACGATGGCGCCGGTGGGTGCGAACGTTAAAAGCTTCAGCGTGAGGGCGGAACGCATCACGCGCTGGTGCCAGCGCCCGTTGTACGTGCACCGGTCCGCCCAGGCCCTCCAGTAGAACATCGTCTCCTCCAGGAGCGTCTCCATGTCGCTGGGCGAGGTGGGATCAAGCCCGTACGGGTCCCCCTGGTCCACGTCCGAGAGCAGAAACCAGCGCGAATCCTCAGCCTCCACCGTGAAGCTTCCCACGGCGCCGGCTGTGCCTGGGGGACCGTTCACGGCTTCAAGATCCACCGGGGAGACCAAGCGAAGGGACCGGTTGGGCCCTTCCAAGCGCGCCCCGTCCTCCGTGAGGGTGACCTTGGGGGCTTGGCGAGCGAAATCGAACGTGGGCAAACATTCGACGGAGGCTTCGACGCGTCCTCGCGTTGCTCGCACGCGGCGGATCAACCCGTGCCAGTGATCGGTTTCCTCCCCGACGGTTTCTTCCTGGACGGGCATCAGGTCCGTGACCTCGAGCAGCCCGGTGGGGCTTAGATGCCGCGTGATGAGCACGTTCGTGTTGGGCAGGTAAAGCTGGCGCGTGTCTTGGCCTTGATCGGTGCCGATGCGGAACCGGCCGCCTTTCTCGCCATCCAGGATCCCGCAGAAGATGGGAGGGTCATCGAAGTGCGGGTAACAGTACCAGTCGATGCTCGTGTCCTTCCCGACCAGACAAGCCGTGTGCATGTCCCCGATGATGCCATGGTACCCGATGGGGGGATGCGCGGGGTCCAAGGGCTCGATGGACGATGCGGGGGTTGTCATAAGGTAGGCCCGCCTTCCCCCATCGCCGCTTCGAAGTCCAGCATGATCGTTTGAGCAAGCTCTTCCGGGTCCAGGGCTTCCACGCGGCCGCCGGCCGCGTTCGCGATGTCCCGCGCAGCGTCGATGTAAAGCTCCTCCTCGGTTTCCAGTTGGATCATCATCACGCGCACTCCTGGCAACTCGCGCAAGGCCTCGGCCTGCTCGATCGCGTACGGCGTGCAGACCTCGGGCGTGTCCACCACGACCTCGCCCTCTTCGTCCGTGTACGCTTCCGGCAACCCGTCCGTGATCAAGTACACCAAGCGACGGTCGGCATCCTCGTGCTCTAACAACTCGCGCGCTTGACGCAAGGCCTCTCCGTGGTTCGTGAAGCCTCCAAGCTCGGCCTCCCATGCCTCTTCGAGGCCGACGCGTTCAACGTCTGTGGCCATGGAGAGGATGTCCACGCGGTGGCGGGGGTCGGCTTGGAGCACGGCCTGGTGCATGATCAAGCACACCTTCTTGGCCGCCTCGAAGCGGCCCTTCTCTTCCATGCTACCGCTTCGATCGAAGATGAGGACCACGTGCGTCGTGTTCGATCGAACCTCTCTGTGCACCAACAGATCCGAGTCGTACAACCGCGATTGGCCCGGGTGGTTCTGCTTGGCCCGCACCGCGCTGTCCACCAGCGCGACGGAGCCGCGCTCGTTCAACGAACGGATCGGGCCCTTCTCGTACTCTCCCTCTCCGCCCAGGAACGCGCCCGGTTGCGTTCGGCCCCCCTGAGGCAAGGTCCGTTGCACATCCTCGTACAACAGCGAGCTGAACTTCTCCAAGAGCCGCTCCGTCGGCGTGCCCTCGTCCGTGACGAGGCCGGATTCGGCAAGCTCCCCAAGAAGCGTCTCGCGGACCTCTTGCAAGGCACCTCGCTCGAACAGGGATTGGACCTCCTCCAACCGGTCCTCGTAGCGTCGTTCAAGCTCCTCTAACGATCGGCGCCGTTCTCTCCGCGTATCCGCGGTTTTCTCCGCGACGTCGTCCAAGTGCTCCTCGAGTTCCTTCTTCTG
>PWVY01000075.1 GCA_003561665.1 Thermoplasmata archaeon | reverse complement strand
CCCCCGTCACAACCGCAACACGCCGCAACGCACCCCCCACCCTACGCAACCCCTCCCCACGACCCTCCTCCAACCCCCGACGCTCCACCACCCACACGAAACGCTCCTCCCCCTTCACCAACGCCACCCACGCCCCCAACAACACGCTCCCCAACGAAGCAAACGCCCCCACCAACCCCACACCCAACCCCGGCAACGCCCACGGAACCCCCAAGAAAGCCAACAAAGCGCTCGAATGAAGATGCGAAAGCACCGCGAACACGACCGCCAACCCCAGCGTCGCGACCCCACGCACCGGCCACGGGAACAACCGCGCCAACGCCTGCACAACCCCGAACACGACCGGCAACACGAACAAACGCGCATCCAACGGAACATACGGCACGAACAACGGCCCCGTAGAACCCAACAAGGGGCTCTGGAACGCCGCCACCGTCGCGAACACGCCCGCAAGCACCGCGAACCCCACCGAGCGAGCATCCTCCAAAAAACCCCTCCCACGCGTCATCGCAACATCACCCCCCGAGCCAAAGCCCGCTCCAAGCCTTGCGCCCCACCTTCCAACCGGTGCACCCGCAACAACGAACCATGCTGCGAGATCTCCCGCGCCGCCTCCCTCGCCACGAGCTCATGCGCCAACCGCTCGTGCTCACCCGCAAACGGTGGCGTCGGTGCAAGCACGGTCACAGGCGTGGCGCTTCGTTGCGTGGCCGTGTGCCGATGGATCCGACGAACCCCCGTCGTGATCAAGGCAGGATCCAATTCCGGGCGCGTGATGAGGAACACGAGCGGGCGCTCTCGAGCCAAGAACCCCTTCACGCGCTCAACCGCGGCCGGCAACCCCTCCCTCCTGGCGCCCGCTTGAGCACGGGCAAGTTTGCGCGCGATGATCAAGCGCTGGCGCGTGCCCGCGTCAGGGTAGAACGTCGTAGGGGAGGGCCCGTTGTACGTGGTTCCACCCACGCGATGCCCTCGCGCGGTGAAACGGTTGACCAGCGCAAGCGCGATCTCGATGGCGTCCTCAAGCGCCGTGTGAACGCTCGTCCCAACCTCCATGTGCTCGTGGAGATCCAAGAAGAACCAGATGTTCTTCCGGGCCTCGGGCTCGTACTCGTTCACGACGAGTTCCAGCTCTTGCGGGCTTCGCTTCGCGGTGGCTTTCCAGTTGATGTGCTTGACAGGATCTCCGCGCTGGTAGTCTCGAAGCTCCTGGAACTCCGTGCTGGCAGGCCCTTTGGGGGCACGGTCCTCCCCCGTGTGCACGCGGCCGGGACCTCGAAGACCTTTCACGGTTCGAAGAGGCCGAGCGATGGGTTCCACCGTGATCTCTCCCGTGTCCCCCTTCGCGCCGGGTCGAGGGGGGGAAAGGGAAAGAGGGTGAACAAGGGAAAGGGCGGGCGCTTCAAGCGCGTGTTGGCCTCTACGAGGCGCCACCAGGGTGAAGGATTCCTGGAAGGCCCCGGTGGGGGGAACAAGGTGGATGTTCGATCCCTCCTGGAGAAGGAACGTTTCGGGAAGGGGTTGATGGGCGAGCCCGATCAAGGGCGTGGCCTCCATCGTGGCGTCCATCGTGATCGAGAAAGGCGCGTTGCGTTGCACGCGCGTGGAGGGGAAGGTGGTTTGGATCGTGGCTTGCGGTGAGGGGGCATCGCGTGCCCGCACGAGAACGACGAGCAGCGCGCCCGCCAAGGCCAAGAGCACGGCGCTTCCAAGCAACAACGCGGCCAGCGCGGGGACCAGGGCAAGAAGAAGGATCCATCGGGAAAGCGGGGTATGCTGCACGGGCGCGTCCTCGGTTAGGGGGTCGGTCGTGGTCTTGGCGTGGGGGCGGGCGTCGTGTCGAGGACGCGTTGAACGATCTGGGCGGGTTGGGTGCCTTCGAGCACGTCTTCGACCTCGAGCACGGTTCGATGGGCAAGCGCTTCCACGGCGATGGTTTTCACGTCATCGGGCGTGGCGAAGTCGCGTCCTCGGATCAAGGCAAGCGCGCGGCTGGTTTTCAACAGGGCCAGCGCTCCGCGAGGGCTTGGCCCCACTTCGACCTCGTTCGCGTCTCGAAGCGCTCGAACCAGTTTCGCCATGTACCCAAGAAGCTCCTCGTGAACGAACACGTTCTCGGCGGCCTGTTGCAACCGAACAAACGCGTCCCGTCCGATCACGGGCTTGATGTCGTCCGTGGGATCATCTTGGCTCCAGTCGATGCGCCGGCGAAGGATCTCACGCTCGTCGTCCTCGGTCGACGGGTACCCCGTGCGCATGCGCAACAAGAACCGGTCCATCTGGGCTTCCGGTAACGGGTACGTGCCTTCCTGCTCGATGGGGTTTTGCGTCGCGAGCACGAAGAACGGCTCCGGCAACGCGAAGCGCTCCCCATCCAGCGTGGTCTGCTTTTCCTCCATGGCCTCCAAAAGCGCGCTTTGCGTCTTCGGAGGCGCACGGTTGATCTCATCCGCCAACAGGATATTCGTGAAGATCGGGCCTTTCTCAAGCGTGAACGCGCGCTTCTCCGGTTCCCAGATGCGCGTGCCCAAGATATCGCTTGGGAGCACATCCGGCGTGAACTGCACCCGCCGGAACCCCGTATCGATGGTGCGCGCCAACGTCTTCACAAGCAACGTTTTCCCCAACCCCGGGTAATCCTCGAAGAGCACATGCCCACGCGCCAACACGGCCGCAAGCAAACGCTCCACCAGCGCGGGGTTCCCCACGAAGTACTCGTTCACAGCCTCCGTCACATCGCTTAACCGCTCAACCTCGTCTTTGATCCCATCAAGCGACACTACGCATCACCGTCCTGGAACGCATCCCCTCGACCCCGAAGCAACCGCACCAACGCCTCCTCCCGGTGCGACCGATCCACCTCACCCTCTCTTGCCTGTGCACGCACCGCCCTTGCCAACAACCTCCCGCCCTCCTCACGACCCAACGCTTCCTCCAAGCGCGCACTCAACGCCTCCTCGCCACGCCCCGAGGCCAAGAACCTCCCCACCCTAGCCGACAGCGAGGAAAGGGAAGGATCCCGCAACACGTTCACCGTCTGCTCATGAACCCTATGCTCCTCATCGAACGAGCCCTCCACGCGAGCTGACACGCCGACAAGAACCGCCACAGCCATGCTTCCAACAAGGACCAGGTACGCCAACAACGGACCGTACGGAAGAACCGGCGCAGCCAGGAACAAGAACACGACGCTCACCACGCCAGCAGCCCCCAAGAACGCCCCCGGCGAACGAACACCTGGAGCCAACGCCAACACGGCGACGACAAGCCACGCCACCAACACCGTTCCCCCCAAACGAGCCAACACGAACCCATCACGCGAAAGCACCATCAACAAGGCAAAAAGCACCAGCATCGCGACCGTGCTCACCCCCGCAATCACCTGCCCCCTTGCCCCCGCTTGGAAGCCTTCAAGCCCCAAGCCTCGACGGTGCAACACGAGATCGATGACGCTCAACGCCACGATGGGAGCCACAACGGGCACCCGCAGAAGAGGCTCGAAAAGCAACGTGCACGCGACCAGGATCCCCCACGCCACCCCCCTCGCGAGCACGCTTCCCCAAGGCAGAAGACTCGACGCAGCGTGCACACCGATCGCGGCAAGCAAAAGAAGGGACACCGGGCGAACCGGCAAGGTGCCCCATGATCCAAGCGTCGCCTGGCCCCCGATCAGGAACATGATCGAGACGACCCCGAACAACCCCACATGCACGAGCAACGGGCCCGATCGCGTCATGCCCCACCCTCCCGATCAGGCACGTTCACACGCTCGAGCGCGGTGTAAATCACCTCGTACGTCGACCGCTGAATCTCCTGATCCCCGTACAACGCGACCTCGAGTTCCACCGCGAGGTCAGCCAGCGTGGACGCATCCGCAGCCTTCTCACGTTGAAGCGCTTGGCAGACCTCCCGAGGCGTGCTTTGCGGGCCCACATCGAACCCCGCCTTGGCCAAGCCCTCCTTGAAGGATTCGAACAGGCGAGCCGTCTCCTCACGGTAGGAGGCCACGCGACCGGAGAGCGTTTCAGCGACATCCTCCGCATCTGGATGCGAGAGTTCGACGTGCACCTCGAACCCGCCTCCTTCCTCGAAGGAGACCCCCTCCACGATGCGCGTTCCCTGCATCTGCCGCGTGAACCGGCGCGTACGGATGGGACCATGCACATCGAAGGTCACCATCAATTCGCTGGCAAGCGCTTCAGGCTCGGCTTCCACGGTCACGGGCAGGGTCTCGTTGGGAGCCACCACGGGGCCCGCGGCGAGGGGGGAGTGGATTCGAGCGGAAAGACGCGGGAGGGCATCCCCCCCGTTGGCGCCATCCACGATCGGGACCCGTGGTTGATCTGGATGCGGTTCAAGGATCACGGATCGCCGTTGGAAGGGGCTTCGGATCAGGCGTAGGGTTCTCCGCATGAAGCGTTGGAGAGGATCCAGGGGAACGTTGAGGAGTAGGCTTGCAACGATGACGATTAGCGAGGACCACGCGAGGAAGGACTGACCTGGAGGGGGGTACCCGGCGCCGGTCACGCTTTGAAGCAACAGGGCGGCTTGGGCCCCGATGGCGAACGCGGTCACGACGAACGCGAGGG
The DNA here is from genome assembly GCA_003561665.1 of Thermoplasmata archaeon. Lineage (GTDB taxonomy): Archaea > Thermoplasmatota > SW-10-69-26 > SW-10-69-26 > SW-10-69-26 > PWVY01. Next base: position 5,117 of record PWVY01000075.1, on the reverse strand, counting down.
GAACGTACCCTGGAGCCTCGCGAAGGCCAAGGCGCTGGGCAAGCGTCACGCGTTTTCCTCCTGGATGCACGTGAAAGCAACGACGATGAACGTGAGCTCCTCATGGTTCGACTCCCAGTGATTCAGGAGAGCTTCCCAGGTGCCCAAGGTCAAATCGTCCTGTGAAACAGTGCTCGTTGCTTCCATGTTCTCAAGGATCATGTTGGAGCGTTGCTCGTAGAAAGGGGCTTGGCTTCGGTCCCCTTGCGGGTAGACGCTGGCCTCGAGGGCCCCGGTCACGTTCGTGGCTTCAAGATGGATGCCCAACCCCATCGTGTCCTCCGTGACGGTGAAGGTTTGCGTGCTCGAAGCGGTGCGGTTCTGGACAGCTTGCGCGGGGTCTTCCTCGGGGGAAGGATGGTGCCAGCCGGCTACGAGGTGTTCTTCGATCTCGCACTGGGACGTGGGCCCTCCCTCGCGCTCCTCCTCAAGCGGGTTGTCCTCATCCCCTTCAGGAGGATCATCCGGCGGATCCCCATCGGGAGGATCCACGCGCCAGTCGGTCTCCTGGAAGGGGGAGCGATCCGCGCTTGCAAGCGTCTCGTCGAGCACCGTGTTCACGACGGGAGCCACGAGCACGATGGCGCCTGCAAGGACCGTGATCACGCGCGTCGTCGGGTTCATGGACCTCCCATCAACACCCCCGCGTTCCGCCTGGCAGTATAAAGGCTTTGTCGAGGGGTCCTTCGAACGTGACGTGTCACGCTGGGGCTTTCGCGCGCTTCTTGGCTTGCTTCTTGTACACGTCGAGGTGCTTGTTGCCCAGGCCCGCGACCTCGTCGCTCTTCGTCAAGTAGCGACCGATGTCCTCGAGCGTGTGATGCGTCAGGTTGGTCCCGTGCTGAGGCTCGATGTGCACATCCCCGAGGAACTCCCCATCGTTCGCAAGGGCGTCGTTGAACGAGGCAAGTTTGCCCTCAAGCGCGAACATGCCCGCGTGCGGGGTCCCGCAAGAGACGGGAAGCTTGTCGGCACCGTGCACGTGCCAACCGTCCAGCACATGCTCCGGGTTCACGTACCCGTGCCAGTGCGCAAGCGCCATGCCATCCGTCTTGAGTTGGTTAGCGAAGAGCGCATCGTCGCGCTCGTGTTCGAGCACGCTGGCGACCATCGCGTTCCCGACGGCGTGCGCGAGGATGACCTTCGTGTCGAAGCTTGGGCGGTACCCGTCCTCCACGAGGGTCCCTTTGGGGGTCTCCATGATCATCTGACCGTCCTCAAGGCCGAGCATGACCAGGTCCGTCTCCGGGTCGGGGTTGGTCTTATCGCAACCGCTTCGAAGCGTCATCACGCGCACCGGGGGAACCCGCAACACGCGGGGCCCAAGGGCCGTATCCAGCGTCGCGAACAAGCCCTCCTCGTGACGTGTCGTCGTGCCGGGCTCGGGCGGGGATGCATCCAGCACCGAGGAGGCATCGTCCAGCGTCCACACGGGCGAGAGCTCAGTGGGCATCTGCCGTGCCAGGAACCCGTAACTCATGCCGGTCCGATCGTCGAGGTGGATCTTACCGGCCCATCGGTAGAACTCGTTGCGCCAGTCCAACTCCTCCAAATCCTTGCCGGGCGGGTACAAGCCCGAGTCGTCCAGCACGTTCGCGCTGGTGACCATCTCGTCCACGATGGGAGCGTGATCATCGTCCGTGGGATCGAAGGCTTCCTCCTGCACGATGAAGTTGGAAAGATTGGGGGGTCGGATGGGTGCAGCAAGTTTGGGAACCAACGAGCGAAGCACTTGCTCGGTGATGGGTCCCTCCCGCTCGTAGAAGGGATGCGACCCGTTGAAGTTGTACAGGAACCACGCATCATCGTCGACACCGACCACGACGTGCGTCATGTGATGCGCGAAGAGCTCGATGGCGGTCTCGTAGTGCTCCGTGAAGGGCATCTCTTTCTCGACGTGATCAGGCTTATCGATGACCGTTAGAACGTTGATGTCCTGGAAGTCGGCCATGTAATCCACGGGCAGGTTCCCCGCCTGGCCGTCCCCCACGTTCAAGACCGTGTGACCTGGCTTGATCAGATCACCCAAACGCACATCGAAGAGGGCCCGAAGCGTAGGCCGCTTGGCGTCCTTGTACGATGCCTCCGCATCGCTCCCGGTCAAACTCGACCATGGACTCTTCAACGTTCGAAGCGCCGCACGCTTGAACCACTTGAACGCTACGTCGAACGACAAAGACGTGAGCGTGTCCTCGTACGGGACAACCTCGCATCCAGACTCCTCGAACGCGTTCATCAACTCCTCAGCGAACGCTTCCTCCTGCGGGGAGGTCTGCTGCGTATCCAAAGGGAACCTCGTGATGCGAAGACCCTTGGCAAGCTCCCTGGGGTCCACCGTGACAGGGCCATCAAGGCCAAGGACATCCTCGAGCGCGCGGTTCGAAAGCATACACCCACCAAAACACCGCTCATAGAAACCGTTTTGGTCCATAGAAACACGAAACCTCCGCACACACCCTCACATATCACACATACCCGAACGCTCCTGCCACCTCACCGATCCCCGCCTTCCTGAACCCCTCCTCGAACCGCTTTGCCATCCCCCCATCCTCCTCCCACGGCTGAGGCTTGGGCTCATACACCGTCTCCTCCGCGAAACCAAGCACCTCCACCGGGCACGATCGCCCCAACCTCTCATACACCTCCTCCAAAACGCGCCCAGGCTCCCGCGCGAACCGCTCATACGTCACCGCACGGTACCGATCCCCGAACACCTTCTGCCCCTCCCGATGGCAAACCCCCACCTGGGCAGCCCACAACGCCAACCCCCGCACGAACGGAGCCCCCTCCACATCATCCACCACCTCCTGGACACGCGAGGCCTCCCGCGCGATGGACAAGTACCGATCCGCGTAATAATACGAGTGATCCGCCCGCTGCGAGAAGACGGCAGTCGGAGCCTGATCCGAGCCACCCCCAACCAACGCCACCGATCGATGCTCCGGCCGACGACGCATCTGCGAATACACCACGGATCGGGGATCCCGGACGATGTGCAAGAAAAACACCTCCGGGAACACATCACCCAACCAGGGCACCATCCAAAAGGCTCGATTGAACTGCAAACGGACCCGATCCGCTGACGACGCCAACATCTCCAAGTACGCCTCCAACTCACTCGCCTTCTCCCCCTGAGAGAGCACGGCATAATCGTAGGCGAACGCGGGATCGAACCGGCCCAACGCCTCCTCCCGCACATCAACATACTCTCGGAACAATTCGCTCTTCTCCGGCTCATCCAACCCCCGCCAAGCCGCGCTCACAAGCGTTCCCAAGTCCGGATGCAACGGCTCATAGAACGAAACCGCCTCCGGGTCACGACGCAAACACTCGAACACGATCGTCGTACCCGAACGAAACACGCCCTGCATGATCAATTCCAAAACAAGCCACCTCGAACCACACCGCTCCCCTCACAATCCACAAACATCGAAGGTAGCAGCAACCAACCACCCCATGACTCCTCAATCTACCCGAATTATCAGATGTTCGGGCGCAAGAAACGCATTAGAGATACGGAGGGTAAGCCCCAGCCGAACCCTATGTGCTCAATCCTAGGAGCCCGATTCCCCAACCGCGACAACGCCGCGCTCGTCACGGCCATGATGGGTTCTACGACGCACCGAGGCCCCGATCAAGCCGGCATCGCGAACCTCCACGAACGCCACCACGCAACGCACCCCGAGTCCCTCCCCACGAAGAACCTTGAGGGCGCCATCCTGGGGCACTTACGCCTCGCGATAACCGGCCAAGAAGGAGATCAACCCCTCCACGACTGCGACCACCGATTCATCGCTGCCTTCAACGGAGAGATCTGGAACCACGAGCAGATCCGATCCCGCCTAGAACCCAAGCATGATCTCGCCCACGATTCGGACGCGGCCATCGTCCCCCACGTCATCGAAGCCCAGCGAACCCATGAGAACACACTCACGGATGCGGTTCAAAAAGCTTTGAAGGTGATCGATGGAGAATACGCGATCGCGGTACTCGATGAGGACCAAGCCATCCTTGCGCGTGACCCCATGGGTGTGAAACCGCTTTACTACGCTCACGGAGAGGATGGATACGCGTTCGCAAGCGAACAGAAAGCACTCTGGGACATCGGTCTTACAGCCCACCGCGTTCCCCCCAACAGCATCGTCACGTTGACACGTCAGGCTGTGCGAACACGCTCGGAGCTGACCTCCCTTCAGCCACGCGCGGCTCAAGCGAGAACACGTAAGGCCGCCTTAGACCTGTACGAAGAAGCACTGGAGTCTGCTATCCAGAAAAGGATCCAAGGCGTAGAGGACCCCGTCGTGGTTCTTAGCGGAGGCGTCGATAGCGCGCTCGTAGCCGCTGGCGTCGAAAGGTTAGGGGCTGACCCAACGTGTTGGGTTGCTGGGATTCCAGGGTCTCCAGACGTAGAGGCTGCCAAACGAACAGCGGACGATATGGGGCTTGACCTTCGTGTTGCTGAGCTTAACCCAGAGGCGGTCGCCTCGTGGCTGGAGACTTTGGTGAAAGCGACAGAGGCCCGCAACCAGCTCCATGTCGAAACCGCCCTACCGTTGTTCGCTGTCTGCCAAGAAGCGAGCAAGCAAGGGTATCGCGTCCTGTTGACCGGGCAGGGAGCAGACGAGCTGACCGCAGGGTATGCGTGGTACCCGAGCGTGCTTGCAGAAGAGGGAGAGGAAGGGCTGCGGGGGCGGATGCGGGAAGATCGTGACTTGCTCTTCAAGGAGACGCTGGAGCGGGAGGATCGGGTCAGCATGGCTCACAGCGTCGAGTTGCGTGTCCCTTTCCTGGATCCTGAGGTTGTGAACGCGGCTGAGCGGATACCGTTGCGGTTCCTTCTCGATGGAGGCTCCGATTCGATGGGGAAGCGCTTGCATCGTGAAGTGGCGGATGCTTGGGGCGTGCCTTCCTCGACGGCTTGGCGTCCCAAGGAAGCCGCACAGCATGGGAGCGGTAGCCGTGACGTGTTGAAGGCGGCGGCGGAGAGGATCGTTCCCTCGTCGGCTCCTTCATCGTACTCTCCCGAGAAGCGGCTAAACGTGGTGGGTTCAAGCCAGCGGTACGGTCATGCGTACATG
>PWVY01000006.1 GCA_003561665.1 Thermoplasmata archaeon | reverse complement strand
TCCTCTTTTTATATTCCATCTAGCATTCTACCATATCTGCCCCATACTCACAAACAAATCGCGTCCTCCATGCGAATGCCTACCAAGGAGTACACGGTACCGATAAGATATGAGATATGGGGAGCAGATTGTAACGATGAATATATTCTGTTAGAATAGGCATGTCACTTGTGGACGGGGAACACAGATGCCACATATGAATGTAATAGAAGAAATTCGTAGAGTACCTCTCTTCCAACAACTCTCCGCACATCATCTGGCACTAGTTGCTAACGAGGGTGAAGAGCGTGTGATCCCAGCGGGGACCGCATTGACACGTCAGGCGGATCTGGGCAATGTCTTCTTTCTCATTCTCCGAGGAGAAGCCGTTGTCCACCGGGTGGACAAGGACGGGCTTCGGCGTCCCGTAGAATGTTTTCCTTTTCTTCTTGCGCTTCGTCGCGTGCATCAAGGATGATGCGCTCTGCTTCGCTCTCGGCGTCCTCTTTGGAGTCTTGGAGGACGCTGCGCGCTTCCTTCCTGGCTTCCGCGAGGATGGTGGACGCTTCTTCTTGGGCTTCCTCTTTCTTCTCACGGACCTCGGTCTCGGCGTTCTTGACCTCCCGTAGGGCGGTCATGCCGGTGAGGGTGCGTGGGGTTCCGGAGCCGTGGCGTCCCGAGCCTGCCATTGGAACTCGGCCGGCCAATCCAGTTCCTATACATAACCTTTTGCGGGGGGTGTGTCAGGGGCTATCGGGGCCGGCTGACCGCGGCCGGGATGAGGAGGAGGACCGTGGTCGCTGCCATGGCGAGGGCGGCGTAGACCGGGCCTTCTCCAAAGCGGTCGATCGCGTTCTGGAGCGCGTTTTCGGCTTGGCTTCGCCACGTTTCTTCGAAGAACCCTCCTTGCACATTGCCGGCTCGTTCGATCGGGTCGCGGTCCTCGTACGTGATGGTGGCGTTCATCTCGTATTGGGCGATGCTTGGCAGCAGCGGGTTCGTGGGTTCAGCGCTCCAGGACCATTCGCCAGGCAGGGGCGTGTTGATGCTTCGATGAGCGTTTTGGGCCTCGGTTTGGACCAGCATGTCGCGGTCGTTGGGGTCGGTGAGCCGGATGCGGAGGTCTGCTGGAGGAAGGTCCGCATGGGTGCTTCCCCAGGTGAAGCGGAAGTCGAGGTTCGTTGCGCGTTGACTGACGGGGAACGTGCCGGAGGCGGTTTGGGTGCTGGTGGAGGGTTCGTCTTCGAGCAGGCCTTCGACCTGGGTCCCGATGAGGAGCGTGCCTGTGTCGGTGAAGGTTTCGCTGGCCGTGGCGAGGGTCCCGTTGGCGAGGTTGTTGGCGGCTTCTAGTGCGCGGGCGGCGTCGACCATGCCGTGACCGGTGACGGGGTTGGGTCCTGGCGTGGGGCCAAGATCGCGGGCGGTTCGTTCGAGGAGGGTGTGGACTTGGGGGGCGGTCAGGTCGGGGTTGGCGGCGCGGATCATGGCAGCGATGCCGCCGACGTGGGGGCTGGCTTGACTGGTGCCGCTGAGGGCTTTGTAGGCGGTGGCTTCGTCGAGGGCTTGGGTGCTTGCTGCGCTGGTGATTTGGACGCCGGGCGCGGCGAGGTCGGGTTTGATCCAGTCTGCTTGGGTCCCGTTTTGGTGGAGGACGGGGCCGCGGCTGGAGAAGCTGGCGGGTTGGCCTTGGTTGTTGGTGGCGGCGACGGTGATGACGTTGGGGTTGCTGGCTTCCATGCTGAGCGTGCTATCGTTGGGTCCGCTGTTGCCGGCGCTGAAAACGACGACGAGGTCGTTGTCGGCGACGAGCGTGTTGCTTGCTTGGATGGCGGGGTCTTGGGCGTCGTAGGGTTGCCCGGTTTGTGATCGTCCCCAGCTGTTTTGAACGACTTTGATGTCGTGGTCTTCGTGGTTGTCGTGGATCCATTGGAAGGCTCGGATGGCGGTGCTGGTGGTGAAGCTTGAGCTGATGTCGAGGCTCACGAGGCCGACGCTTGGCGCCATGCCGCTGTAGCGGTCGTCGTTGGGGTCGAGGAGGCTGGATTGGGCGCCGGTTCCGCCGGTGATGGCGGCGACGTGGGTTCCGTGCCCGTCGCTGTCGGTGCTGGTGTCGCTTTCGATGGGGGCGTTCCCGGTGCCGGTGAAGGTGACGGCTCGTTGGAGGCGGTCACCGACGGCGGGGTGGCTTCCGTCGATGCCGGTGTCGACGACGGCGATGGTTGTGCCGGTGCCGTCGTAGCCTTCGTCCCAGAGGGTGGGGGTGATGCTGACGGGGGGTTTGCTTTCGTCGAGGTGGAGTTCGAGGGGTTCGTCGTGGTCGATGCGGGTGACATCGTCGAGTTGCGCGATCGTGTGGATGGCGTCGGGGTGGAGGGTGGCGTGGGCGGCGTTGATGATGGTGTAGGTGGTGTGGAGGGTTCCGTGTTCTTGGATGGTGTTGAGGGTGGTGGGTGTGGGGGGTTGGTGGAAGCTGATGATGACGCTGGTGGGCGTGGTGGCGTGTTGGAGGTTCTCGTCGATGTGTACGTTGTGGGGGTTCTCG
>PWVY01000222.1 GCA_003561665.1 Thermoplasmata archaeon | reverse complement strand
TCCACGCGCTTGGTCGGTGTACCATCTGCACCGGTTCCCATGACTTCACCGAACCCGCCCCGGTGAGCGTTCGATAGGCGGGCTTGAACGGCATCGGCGATCTGGCGCAGAAGACTGACCGTCGCGTCGTGAGCCATCGGCCGCCGATACGAGAACTGTCCCTAAATAATGCGTGGGGGGGCCGCATTCCCCTGGAGGCGGCCGGCGGAAATGGACGGGTTTCGCCCTCCCAGCATTCTTCTGTCGTTGCTTTCGGAGCCCGCAAGGGCCAAGTAGCGTGTTGGTTTCCCGGGTGTGCCGAGGTTTCCGAGATGGTGCTTTCGATCTTGCTTCTGGTGGGTATCGCGGGATCGATGTTCGTGGGGTTCAACATCGGGGGCTCCTCCACGGGCATCGCCTGGGGCCCCCCGGTGGGCGCGGGCGTCATAACGAAGGCGACTGCGGCCGCGCTGATGACGTTCTTCGTGTTCCTTGGGGGATGGACCGTGGGGCGGAACGTGCTTGAGACGCTGAGCCGTGACATCATCACGATCCCCATCTCGTTGAGTGCAGGCGTTGCAGTGTTGTTCTTCATCGGGCTTGGGATCCTGGTAGCGAACGTGTTCGGTGTGCCGGTCCCAACATCGATGACGACCGTTGGAGCCATCGCGGGGTTGGGGTTGGCAACGGACACGCTGAACTATGAGACGATCGGGTGGATCTTATCCTGGTGGGTGATGGCTCCGTTCATCGGGTTCTGGGTGGGCATGTTCGTGGGGCGATACTTCTTCACGGAACTGCAGAAACGGTTCGATATCGAGACCTCGGAGGGTCCCCTTTTGCAGTTGGACCGCTCCAGAGCGTTGCCATGGATCCGGTTGGGTCCTGGCACGACGCCGAAAGAGGTCATCGGGACGAGCATCGTCCTCATCGTCGGCTGTTACATGGCGTTCAGCGCTGGTGCAAGCAACGTGCCAAACGCCGTGGCTCCTTTGGTGAGTGGGGGAGCCATGGAGGCGAATGCAGCGATCTTGATCGCGACGTTCGCGATCGGTGTCGGCGGGTTCACCATTGCAAGACGTACCATGGCGTCGGTGGGCTCCGAGTTGACGGACATCCCCTTGTTGGCGGCGTTGATCGTGATGGTGACCTCGGCGACCGTCACGACGCTTCTTTCGTACCTGGGTGTCCCCATCAGTTTGGTGTTGGCGACCGTGGCCGCGATCGTGGGTCTAGGGTGGGGACGTGCAAGCCGCCCCATCTCCGCTTTCGATCTGCTTACGGGGAAGACGCCCGAGAACGTGGCCGTGGGCGCCTTGAAAGCCGAACCAATCGAAGACGCTCCTCCGTTGGGAGAGGAGGAGCCTGAGGAGGCGCTTGAGGCAGAGAACCTGTTCAACCCACGTGCGGTCGCGAAGTACATCTCGATGTGGGTGATCGGTCCAACCCTCTCGATGCTTCTTGCCTACGCGTTCTTCACGGCCGTCCCCCTCGTTTAACCGTTGAAGGGTGGGGCCCCCAGCGGACCCTTTAAGCGATGTTTGGTCCTAGGGGGCGGCGAGTCGCTATGAACGATTTCGAAGAGGAGGTCGCCGCCCAGCGCGGTGACGAGGGCGTCGAGGCAGTCATCTTGTTGAAAGTGGACACAGCGCACGTCGACGAGATCGGGACGACGTTGGCCACGTTCGATCAGATCGATCACGCGTACTTGGTCACCGGTGAGGACGATTTGGTCCTGAAGGGAACCTTCCCGGAGTACCAGGAACTCAAGGATTTCATCGTGAAAGGACTGGCGCCTCTCGAAGGCGTCGAGGATACGAAGACGATGATGATCGTGTCCACCTACAAGGAGGACAACGAGATCATCGAGGGCTAGTTGGGGCCGCGGGGACGCGAACGGTTCCATTGACGAGGTCCTGCACCGCTTCGTCGAGGTCGAGCTTTGCCTCTTGAGCGTGCACCGTTTGGATCCTGGCTTTTGTCTCAGGATGATCGGGGCCTATCGTATCGCACATCTCTGGCCCTTCGCTGATGTCGTACGTGTCGAACGAGCGGGCCAGATCGATAATCTCGTTCTTATCCAGCCCAAGAAGGGGCGTGAGCACGGGCATGCTGGCTGCTTCATGAACGCATGCAAGGTTCGGAAGGGTTTGGGAGGAGACTTGGCCAAGGTTCTCGCCCGTGGCTAGCGCATCGTAGCCTTCTCGCTTGGCGATGCGCTCCCCTGCCCGCAGCATCAAGCGCTTGCTCAACACGAAGTAGAGCCGATGATCCAACTCGCGCGTTAGATCCCCGAAGCGCTCCCCCGCTTGCGAGATCCAAAGGGCCTCCAACCCAAGCGCGTCCGCTACGTCTTTGGCCTTCTGTTCCGGGCTCTCATCCGTGAAGGGTTGCTGGCTGAAGTGCACAGCCCCCACGGTGTGACCGTTCTCCTGGAGCAACCGGGCGGCCACCGGGGAATCGATGCCACCGGAAAGGAGCAAGAGGACGCGCACGCGGCAAGCTTAGCCAAGGCGCTGCTTTAGCGCTTGCGGTCGGTGGCATCGTGCTTTTGGGCAAGGTCGGCGGGTTGGTAGGCATCGAGGACGAGGGGTGCAGCGTTTCAGGCACGAACGATGGGGAGTCCTGAGCGGGGTGGGAAGGAAGAACAGGCCACCACTCGCACGTAGTTTCGGTGTGCTCCGCGGTCAACCTTCATGCCTCCACCGTGGCTGGCTCCTGGTCCCGATGCCCACCGGTTCCACACGAAGGACGCGAATCGAATCCGGCTCGCTTAAATGGGGGAGCCATCCTACGACACATTGTACTCGGGCCCTCCTTGACCCCCAACATGTTGGGTTGGAGGGGGTTGAGTTAGGACGCCTACGAGGGGATGGGATGAAGTGCATCTATTGTGAACAAGCGACCCGCGTCGTTGACTCCCGCGAATCACAGGACGGGGAAGCCATCCGACGCCGCCGCGAATGCACAGGATGCAACGAACGCTTCACCACGTACGAGCGAGCCCAGCTTCGAAGCATCGATGTTGAAAAGCACGACGGCTCCATCGAGCCCTTCAACCGAGAGAAGCTTGCCCAAGGCATCAAGCGCGCCTGCGAGAAGCGCCCCATCACCGAAGAACGCATCAGCGCTCTCATCGCTGAGGTCGAGGAAGAGATCCAAACCCTCCGCGAGCCCATCGTCAAGAGCAAAACCATCGGCGAGAAGGTATGCCAGCACTTGGGCGAGGAGGACGAGGTCGCCTACCTCCGCTTTGCAAGCGTTTACAAAGAGTTCACGGACGGGGCCCAGTTCGTCCGCGAACTCGACGACCTCACGAACAAGATAGATACCGAGGTGACTCCATAATGCCAAGCGTGGTCACGAAACAAGAAGAGTCCACCGAGCTTCCAAAAGAAGCCCTGGACTACTTCGACGGAGACGAACTGCAAGCACGCTGCTTCATCGAGAAATACGCCCTCGAAACGGACGAAGAGGGCCTCATCGAGACGCACCCCAAACAGATGTGGGAACGCGTCGCCGAAGCCATGTCCAGCGTCGAAGACGATCAAGAAACCTGGTTCAAAGAGTTCTACTGGCTCCTGGAAGACTTCAAGTTCGTCCCCGGCGGGCGCATCCTACACGGCGCCGGGAACCCCCGACAAGTTACCCTCACCAACTGCTACTACACCGGGATCGAAGAAGACAGCCTCGAAGGCATCTTCGACTGGTGCAAAAGCGCCGCACGAACCTACAGTTACGGAGGAGGCAACGGCGTCGACATCGGCCTGCTCCGCCCCAAAGGAACCTCCGTCAACAACGCCGCGAAAACAAGCAGCGGCGCGGTCAGCTTCATGGAGCTTTTCAGCACGACCACCGGCACCATCGGCCAACACGGCCGCCGCGGCGCTCTGATGATCAGCTGCCCCGTCAAACACCCCGACATCGAAGACTTCATCGAGATCAAAAGCAAAGACCTCGACAGCGTCCGATACGCCAACATCAGCGTCAAAGTCGACGACGCGTTCATGGAAGCCCTCCGCAACGACGAACCCTACACGCTCCGCTACGAAAGCGAAGAAACCGGCGTCATCGAGGAGACCATCGACCCGCACGTGCTCTGGGACAAGATGATCACCAGCGCCCACAAAAGCGCTGAACCCGGCATCCTCTTCTGGGACACCGTGCAAGAAGAAAGCCCCAGCGAATACTGCGCCCCCGTCGAAGGCACCAACCCTTGCGGCGAGCAACCCCTAGAGTCCAACGGCGCCTGCACGCTTGGCCACGTGAACCTCGCCGCCTTCATCGAGGACCCGTTCAGCGACGAAGCCACCGTCGACTGGGCGGGCATCGAACGCGCCGTCAAGACCGGCGTGCGCTTCCTCGACGACGTCGTCGAGTACAACCTCCCCCTCCACGCGCACGACGAACAAGCCGAACAAGCACGCAAAACACGTCGCGTTGGGCTCGGCGTGACCGGCCTTGGCGACATGCTCGCAAAGCTTCGCATCAAGTACGACTCGGACGATGCGATCGAGTTCATCGACGCGCTGATGGAGCGCATCCGCAACTGGGCCTACGAAGGCAGCGCCGACATCGCCGACGAGAAGGACCCCTTCCCCCTCTTCGACGCGGAGCAACACCTCGAACGCCCCTTCGTCAAGCGCCTCCCCGAGGGGATCCGCCAGGATATCCAAGAGAAGGGCCTCCGGAACGTTTGCATCCTCACCGTGGCCCCTGTCGGTTCCGGAAGCGTGCTCACCGGAACCACCAGCGGCGTGGAGCCCATCTTCCAGCTCAAATACAAGCGCCGAAGCGAGAGCCTAAGCCAAGAATGGTACGAGGTCGAGCACCGGCTCGTCCAAGAGTATCGGGACGCGACCGGGGACGAAGGGGAACTCCCGGACTTCTTCATGACCGCGCACGACATCGACCCGTTCTTCCGCGTCAAGATGCAGGGAACGTTGCAGAAGTACGTCGACAGCGCCATCTCCAGCACCGTGAACCTCGCCGAGGACATCGACGTGGAAACCGTCAAAGAGATCTACCAGTACGGATGGGAGCAAGGCTGCAAAGGCATCACCGTGTACCGCGAATCCTCCCGAGAAGGCATCCTCCTTACGGAAGAAGAAGCCGAAGCCCAAGAGAACCAGACTGAGGAAGCCAACGCGGATGAAGCCACGCAAGCCGCGCTCGCCGAGCGAACATCCACCCCAGCGCCCGTTCAACCCCAAACCACGCCTCGCCCGCGCCCCGACGTCGTCATGGGGACCACGCAGAAGATCGAAACCGGGTACGGGTCCCTGTACATGACGATCAACGAGGACGAGCGCGGCCTCTTCGAAGTGTTCGCGCAGATCGGTCGAGGAGGCGGCTACACTGCAAGCTTCACCGAAGCCGTCGCAAGGCTTGCCTCCCTTTGCCTACGAAGCGGGATCCCCGTGGACGAGGTCATCGAACAACTCGACGGCATCCGCTCCCCCAAGATCGCTTGGGACCACGGCGACCGGATCTACAGCGTCCCCGACGCGATGGCCACAGCGCTCAAACGCCAACTCAGCGGCGAGTTCAGGAAAAGCATCCAAGCCCGCGTCGACACCTTCGCGGAAGGACCCGGCACCGGCGCCTCCATGCAAGAAACGGTGCCCACCGAGACGGACACAGAGAAAGAGAAAGAACACCGCAGCACGGACGAAGGGGACAGCGTCCGCGCCATGGTGAAAAGCGGCATGAGCCCCGAATGCCCGGATTGCGCCTCGATGCTCTCCTTCAAAGAAGGCTGCGTCAAGTGCGACCAATGCGGGTACAGCGAGTGCTGAACGAACCCTTGGGATGGGCGGCCCGGCCCGGCCTGCTCTTGGCCGGCCGGGCTCTTACCCCCCCATCGAACCGTTCGCTCCTAACCCACGACGGTTCGAAACCAACCCTTTCCCCCTAACGCTCCATGGGTTCCTATGGAGCGGAAGGGCCAAGGCTGGAGGATCCTCGACGGATTCCTCTTAGGTGCACTCGCCGACCTCCTCTTCGACGAATGAAGCGAGCGGAACCCGAACACGATCGCGGGTTTCGGAACGAGCAGGAGCTACCGCTCACCGCTGGGAGCCTCTACACCAGACGCTTTCGCCTCATCGAGCGTTCGACGACGCGCCTGACGCCTCCACCAACGCCGAAGCAGCCCCGTGCGCTTGCTGAAAAGGAACGCAGCGACGAACGCAGCCATCGTGACCAAGACAATCACGGCACCGCTAGCTAAATCCCAATAGAAGCTCACGTACATGCCCGTAATGCTCGCAAAAACGCCCACCAAGCTCGCCACGACCATCATCTGAGGCAACCGATCCGTGAGCAAAAACGCCGTCGCGCCCGGAGCAATCAGCATCGCGATCACGAGAGCGATACCCACCGTCTGCAAGCTTGCCACAACCGCCGCGGCGGTCATGATCATCAACACATAATGCAACGCTTGAGAAGGGATCCCCAGCACATCCGCCTGCACCGGATCGAAACTGTACAACATCAGCTCCTTGAAGAACACGATAATGATGGCCACCAACGCCAACCCTGTTAGGGCCGTGACGATCAGATCATGCGTCGTCACACCCAACACGTTCCCGAACAAAATGTGCATCACATCGATGTGTTGATCGTGGATTCCATGCCGGGCAACGTAATCAATCGCGATAGGCAAAAGCGCAACCCCAAACGCGAAAAAGCCCGTGAACACGATGCCGATGCTCGCATCCTCCTTGATCGGCGAGTTCCGATCGATGAACGAGATCGCCACGCTCGCCACGACACCGCTGATGAAAGCACCCAACAACAACGAGAACCCGAACATGTACGCGATCACGATCCCAGGAAGGACCGCGTGCGCCATCGCATCCCCAATCAAAGACCACCCCTTCAACACGATGTAACTAGAGAGCAACGAGCAAACCACCCCCACCAGGACGCTCGTCAGGAGAGCACGCCGCATGAACGCGTAATTCTCCAAGGGGAACGCCAAGAACCGGTACAAAGGCTCGAAGAGCCCTATCACAAGCATCCACGCATCCCCACCAACCAAGGACCCCACCTCCCACATCGCACTACGCCCTCCGTTCCGCCATCGCCGCATCCCCCAACAAGACCAGGCGCCCACCGAACGCGCGCTTCAGGTTCTCAGCCGAGAAAGCCTCCTCCACGGGACCCGCGGCAACGACCTCCCGGTTAAGCAAGACCACATCATCGCAGAAATGACGGATCGTCCCAAGCCCGTGCGTGGCTACGACCAAAGAAGCCCCCTCACGCTTGAGGCCCCTGAGCACGTCCAAGATGATCTCCTGCGTGGACGCATCCACCCCCGTGAACGGTTCATCCAAAAGGAAAAGCGACGCATCCTGAGCCAACGCACGAGCCAAGAACACGCGTTGCCGCTGGCCCCCGCTAAGGTTCAAGAACGGTCGATCCGCCAAACCCTCGATGCCGACCCGATCAAGCGCACCTCGCGCCGCTTCCCTGTCCTCATCCCGCAACCGACGCCCCCACCCGACATGCCCATAGCGTCCCATGAGCACCACATCCAACACGTGCACCGGGTAGGTGGGATCCAAGTCCCCCTCCTGAGGAACGTACGCAACATCGCGCTGCCGACCCCGCTCGTTCGGGTCGCGCCCTCGCACCTGAACGGTGCCCCGGTCCGGTTCAAGAAGGCCCACGATCGTCTTGAACAACGTCGTCTTCCCGGCCCCATTCGGCCCCACAAGGCCCACGATCCGACCCTCAGGCACATCGAAGGTGACCTCATCCAACGCCACAAGCTCATCGTAGGCAACCGTCACGCCATCCACACGCGCCGCTAGGCCATCCCGCCGAGCATCACCGTTGACGCTGGGATCAGGAGAGATCCGGCGCCACCTCAGGGTCACCGCCTAACCCCTCCGCTAGCGTCTTCGCGTTGTACAGCATCATCGACACGAACGAGTGGGCCTGGCTCCCGGGCAAACCAAGGCTATCCGAGAACAACGTACCGCCGACCAACGCATCGGCCTCGTTCGCAGCTTGCACCAACAGATTCTCTCGCACGCTATCCTCCGGGAAGACAGCCGTGACGTTGTTCTCTCGGATATTGTCCGCAAGCTGGGCAACCTCCTGGGCCGTCACCTCGCGATCCGTCGTGACTCCCCACACCGTGTCGATGACCTCGATCCCGTACTCCCCGCCGAAGTAGCGGAACGCATCATGCGTCGTGACCAGCTTGCGATGCTCCTCGGGGATCGTATCCAGCGTCTCTCGCACGGTCCGATCCACAAGCTCAAGCTTGGCCTTGTACTCGGCAGCGTTCGCCCGGTACAAGGCCTCGTTCTCTGGGAAAAGCTCGATCAGCTGATCGCGGATGTTATCCACGTAAACCATCGCGTTCGGGATCGTCATCCAAAGGTGCGGGTCCGGGATCTGATCGGGAACATCGTCCGGATCTTCCGCCTCCTCACGGACCTCTTCCACCCACGCCCCCTCCGCTACGTACACGGGATCCAAGCCGGTTGTGGGTACGAGGACGCGATCCTCCGATTTGTCCACGCTCTCAACCATCCGCTCTATCATCGGTTCGTGCCCGAACCCGTTCAACACGACCAAATCCGCCTCCTCGACAGCAACCTGGTCCCCGGTCGTGGGCTCGTAATCATGCGGATCGCCCCCCGGGCCCACGAGGAGGTTCCGGTCAACGGTATCATGAGCGATCTGGAAGACAAGATCATCCAAAACGGTCGTGCTCGACACCACCAAGGGCTTGCTGGCATCGTCTCCCCCACTTAGCTGCATCGCCGCATCATCCACGAACGTTGCAACAGCCAAGTTCGCTCCAAGAAGGATGATCGCCACGATGGCCAGGATCTTCACGGTTCTGTCAAATCTTCCCATAGCAACGCACCGAGTTTCACTTGTCTAACTTCGTTAGGGTAGAACAACATGGAAAGGCTTTACCCCCACAAGCCCGACCCCACGGTAGGCCATATCACGTGCATACTTAGAAGGCAAACACCATGCCATACCCAATGCCCGAGCGTCCCAAGGCCCGCCGGTTGCGCGATCTAAAACGCGCCCACCAACAAGCCCAGGACGACGAAGGGCCAAGCCCCCGCGTCGAAGACTACATCGAAGTCATCTACGAACTCATCCTCCAGAAAGGATACGCCCGCATCGCCGACATCAGCCAACACCTCGCCGTCAGCGCCCCCACCGTCACCAAAACCGTGCAACGCCTCGACGACGAAGGCCTCCTCGACTACGAACGCTACCGCGGCGTCACCCTCACCAAACAAGGCGAAACCCTCGCCGAAGACCTCCGACGCCGCCACAGCCTCGTCACCACCTTCCTCAAAAAGATCGGCGTCGACGACGAAGCCGCCCACCGCGTCACCGAAGGCATCGAACACCACATCGACGCACCCACCCTCGAACGCATCGCCGCCTTCGTCACCCACGCCAACAACGACCCCCAATGGCTCTCACGCCTCCACGACGACGAAGACCACAACAATTAGACCCACACCCAAGGATACCCCACCATGCGCGCCCACAAAAACACCGGCCAGGTCCACTACACCACCCTAGACCTGATCCTCGGCGCCAACGACACCACCCACCACGCAACCACCACACTCAACGAGATCAACCCCGACATCATCACCCTCGACCTCACCCCCCACACCCTCACCAACCCCCACCCCCCCACCAACGACCCCATCCTCAACGCCCACGCACACATCGCCCCACCCACCCACCAAGACCCCCTTACCCCCTACCGAACCATCCTCGACCACGCACACAACCACGCCATCGACATTCACCCCCTCAACCCCCCCACCACCGCGAACCCCCTCACCAAACGCCGCATCAAGAAAACAGCCCAAAACGCGCCCCCCCACCAAGACCCCC
>PWVY01000027.1 GCA_003561665.1 Thermoplasmata archaeon | reverse complement strand
GAACTTGAGGGTGCGGCGTGCCAGCGAACCCAGTGCATCTTCACCAGGGTCCTCCAGAAACCCGAGGACATCCACCCTGCCCGTGTCCAGGTCCAGAGCGGGTGAATAGCGAACCAGCTGCTTCCAGTGAGGAGCCCGGCCCGAGCTCTGAGATGGCAGCCACCGGCCGGCATAGACCGAATAGCCGCGGGAGAGGAGTGCGCCGGCAAGCTCATGCGCCGAACCCCCGCTCCGCGCGCCGTCGACCTCGACCAGGACGACGTCCGGCCTTTCCCCTTCACGGGGAAGGCTATCGAGGACCGGCTTGGTTGGTCCGCCGAGCCCCACATTGAGGAAGTCGACGTGGTCAAGTCCGGCCTTCCGGCAGCAGTCGGAAAGCGATGTCGTTTCGCCCTCGCTGTCGGACGCAGCCGCCTGGTGGACGGTCCAGCCCCTTTCCAGGAAGAGGCCGGTGTTGCCGGCCGCGCCGGCACCGATGTCGAGCATGACGCCCGGCCTGCGGCCGAAGTAGCGGGCGACCAGCTCTGCCGGCGGGAGTTCGGCCCGGTGGCGGTGATCGAAGTCTCCGAGAACGGTGCCAGGCGCTTCGGGCCGAAAGGGGCGCTGCTCCTGGAGGCGCTCGAAGAAGAGGTCGGCGACGACAGAGTTCTGTGGCTTGTGGCGCTCAAGTATCTCAGCTACGGCATCTGCGAGACGGCAGGCAACTCCGGTGCCGCCGGGGCGGTAGCCGGTGTGCCACTCGAGGAAGGGAAGGGCGCGCTGGCGGAAGTCGACGCCGGCTTTGATGTCCCTGTGCACGTTTTCCAGTGCCTGCACGAGTTCCTGCTCTGTGGTGGCGACCTCGTAGGCGCCCATGGGGGACCTGAACTTCTCGACCTTCTCTCCGTGGGGGTTGAAGTAGATGGCGGGCTTACCGGCGGCCAGGGCCTCCAGTATACCCGTGGCGAAGCGGCTGACGAAGACGGAGCACCTGTCGATAAGCTCATACTGGGTCAGCTTCGATACGGGATAGCCCCTGAGGGAGGCCATGTCCATGGGATGTTTGGTTATCAGCCAGTCGTAGCCTGCTGCCCGGAAGGCGTTCCGGGCGGTGGCGACGAACCGCTCTCGAGCCTCTTCGAGGGCGCCGTAGGTGAAGTTCACGTTCAGCACAGCCAGGGGTCTGTCGGGGAAGGCGGGCACCTTAGCGGCAAGGGTCTCGATAACGGGGAGCCCCACGACGCAGGTCTGCCTGTCCTGGAAGTACTTTTCGTCATCTTCTCCGGCCAGGAAGACGTAGTCGCAGCGGCGGTAGGGCAGGTGGCGGTGGTCCTGGAAATCGACCCTGAGGAAGTCGTTGATGCCCTCGATTATGCATGCCGAGGGCAGGCCGAGCCGGTGCCGGTACTCGAGCGCCTCGCGGAACTCATCGGTGAAGTCGTTGAAGGTCATGACGATGCCGGCCGTGCTCAGCCAGTCGGGGTCATAGGGTGGCCGGGCGACCTGTATGCGTTCGGCGGAGTCGAAGAGGGCGACCTCCTCCCGGGAGAGCTGGCGGCGCCCGGCCGATGCGAAGGTCGTATTGTCGAGGACAACGCACCGGTGGCCGCGCCGATTCAGTTCACGTGCGAAGGCCGCGGCATTCCGCAGGTGGTAGTTGTTGCGGCAGATGAAGACGGTCCTGTCCTTGAGCTGGCGGGCCACCTCAGTGGGGACGATCGTGTTCTGAAGGCGGGTGGTGTGGTCCGGCCCGGGCGGGATACCCCCGGGATAACTCCTGTTGATCGCCTCCTGCAAAGTAACCGGGCGTCCGGCGTCCCGGTCGGCCCGAATGTCATCCAGCAATCCGGTGCCGGGATGAGGAGAAGCTTGTGGGTGCAGGGGGAGCGACCGCCACCTTTCGCCGATAGCGGCCAGGATCTCGATCTTCTGATCATTCGTGAGGCCCCGGCTTACGAGACAGCGCTGGACGGCGTTGTTCACAATTACCTGGACACCGGAGGAAAGGGCGCCGGAAAGCTCATCGAAGAGGCCGTGGCACCGGGCGGTCTCGATCCAGTCACCCACGGCGCGGAACTGGTCCTCGACATGGGTCATGGTGTAGGAGAAGGTCAGCCCCTCTTCACTTACGGTGTAGTAGTATACGGGTCTCGGGGTGTGTGCTGCGCTTGTGACCCTGAAGGCCGCCCTCGCGAAGCTCGACAGGTCGCCGTGGTGTCGCTGATGCGACGCAGCATCGAATACATCGGCGCTCAGAACCTCTCGCCTGAAGAGGCGCCCGCACATGGTGAACGAGTGCCGGGCGGCGAGCACCGCCCTCAACCTGGGCAGGTAGTCCGACGGCAGGGGCCTGGTGGTTACACCCCATAAGGCGTAGCTCTTTGTGGCCGCGACCCACCTGAAAGCGGGTGCGGTGACCAGGTCGACCTCTCTCTCGAGGGCCTTCATGCGCAGGTTCTCGGTGGCGTCGCGGGTGAGCACGTCGTCGCCATCGACGAAGAGAACGTAGTCGCCGGTGGCCGCCCTGACGCCCGAGCGGCGGGCCTCGTTTGCGTT
>PWVY01000032.1 GCA_003561665.1 Thermoplasmata archaeon | reverse complement strand
GTCCCCCTGACCCATCACGCCTCCCCCGAACCCTGGGCGAGGATCTTCTCAGGATCCTCCTCCCGGACACGCTTGGCCCTCTCCAAATCCTCCTGTTCCTTCGCCACGGCCGCATCCAACACGTCATCAAGCGCCTCCTCCGGGATCACGACCGCCCCCTCCCGATCCACGAACACCCAATCCCCAGGCAACACGGTCGTATCCCCGATCACCGCTGGCACGTTCACACCCACCCCCATCAAGCCCCCTGACCCAGCCTTCGGAGATGATCCCCGGCACCATGTCGCAAGATCAAGATCCGCGATCTCATCGAAATCCCGGAACCGACAATCCGCCAACAACCCTGCCAACCCGTTAGCCTCCAAACGCGTGGCCTTGATCCCCCCAATCATGGCCGCATCCCAATGCCCGCTCGTGTCCACCACCAACACCTGCCCCTCACGCGGTTCCTGCACCGCCTCGTAGAACAAACGCTGGAACCCATGCAAGGCATCGTCCTGCACGTCCGATCGAACCGGGACGAACCGAACCGTGCATGCCGGCCCGAACAACACGCGCCCCGGCGTTGGCGAGATCAAATCCCTCACGTAGGCTCGATGATCGAACAACTCATCCAGCGCATCGCAAATCGACGCGCTCGACACTTCATCCAAACGACGGTCCCAATGACGACGCGGCATCGAGCCAACGAACGCGCTTCCCTACCTTTAACCCCTCAACCTCGCGAACGCGGAACTACCCCTGCAAGTCCATGATGGCTTGCGCGGGCTCCCCATCCGCGTCTTCCAACGCGCTGATGGCCGTCTCCCGGTCCACCCCCGCCTGCTCGACGACGAGCTCAACGTCCTCTTCGTTGGGCCCGGTCTCCTTCTTCACCTCAGAGGCTTCCCCGGTCACCTGGTACGTGCGTTGTCCTTTCGCATCCATGATCGAGACATCCGCCGGCTCAATCACGATGTCCTCAGAGGGTGTCTCGATAACGACGCGTTCCACGTCATCGATCTCCTCCACGCTGATCCCGAACTGTTGCATCATCTTCTGCAATTGCTTCGGGTTGAACCCGCCGCGACCACCAGGCATCATGGCATCCCGCCCATCGCATCGCTTCCCTAAAAAGCGGTTCCCCCGAAAGCGGCCGACAGCCTCATCCAACCCAACCTCCTATCGTCTCTCGATGGCCACGATCGACACCCCTCTTGCCCCTTCTGAGGTGAAGGTCCTCGACAAGAACGCCCAGGCCCTTGGCGTCCCGGTCCGTTCGTTGATGGAGAATGCGGGCGAAGCCATCGCGGATGCGATCGAAGACCGAGCCCCGCCAGGCGCCGTGGTTTTCCTCTGCGGGAGGGGGAACAACGGGGGTGATGGCCTCGTTGCGGCCCGACGCTTGGCCAACAAGCGCGAGGTTGTCGTCCTCTTGGCAGGTGATCCAGGCACGGACCTGGCCCGGGATGCGCTCGATGCTTTGCCTGAAGAGGTGGAAACCCTTTCCACAGCGGACGCGAGCGTTGGGCGGGCCCTGTCTGAAGCGAGCGTGATCGTGGATGCCCTGTTGGGTGCCGGAGGGGAAGGGGCCCCGCGGGGGGCCATCGCGGATCTGTTAGACCTTCAGCGTGGTTCCTCGGCGTTCCGTGTGAGCGTGGATGTTCCCACAGGGGCAGGAACGGAGGGGGCGTTCGTCCCGGACTTGACCGTCGCCCTGGGCGCATCGAAGATCGTGCCGGAGGATGCAGAACAGGGGGTGGTGATGGTCAGGGATATCGGCGTCCCTGAGCGTGCTTTCTCGTTCACGGGGCCAGGTGAGATGGCGCTTTACCCGGTTCCTGCCTCGGATCAACACAAGGGCCAGGGCGGGTTCGTGCTCGTTATCGGTGGTGGTCCGTACACGGGTGCGCCTGCGCTTTCCGCGATGGCTGCCATGCGCGCTGGCGCGGATTTGGCGATCGTGTTGGTTCCGGAGTCGGCATGGGGAAGCGTGGCTGGGTTCTCACCGAACTTGGTGGCGCGTCCGTTGGAGGGGGAGAATCTTGACTTCCAGAATCCGAAGAACCGGGTCACGCTGAACAAATGGTTGGGGATCGTGGATAGCGTCGTCATCGGTCCGGGGTTGGGCAAGATGGGTCCGGTCGCGGAAAGTGTTCCGTTGGCTGTGGAGCGAGCGTTGGAGCTTGCGTTGCCTTTCTCGGCGGATGCGGATGCGTTGTGGGCCCTGGGGGAAAGCGACTTGGACCTTTCGGGGGGGCAGGGTGTGTTGACGCCGCATGGGGGGGAGTTCAAGGTGTTGACGGGGCAGGCGGCGCCGGGGAGCGATGACGTGGAGGGACGCGTGAAGGTGGTGCAGGGCGCAGCGAGGGATGTGGGGGCTGCGATCTTGCTCAAGGGGCCGGTGGACATCGTGGCGGATGCCTCAAGAGTGAAGCGGAACGCGACCGGGACCCCTGCGATGAGTCAGGGGGGGACGGGGGATGTTCTGGCTGGCGTGGTGGGGGCGTTGCAGGCGAAGGGGTTGGACCCGTTCGATGCGGCGCGCGTGGGCGCCTTCGTGACGGGC
>PWVY01000235.1 GCA_003561665.1 Thermoplasmata archaeon | reverse complement strand
AGGGTCGACGCGACTGGCCCGATCTCCGAAACCTTGTGGGGTCGGACAAACAAAGGGAATGGAACACTGAATGCCGAACGGCCGCCAAGCGATTCGAATTCCTCACGGACCTCACCGACTTCGAACAACGCCTTATCAACGACCACCGCCACCAAACCCTCCAAAACGAACTGGAGGCCCGGCTCAAGGCGCACCGATAACGCCCAGCGGAGAACGATCCCCGCAGGGATGACGACTGCTTGGCCCACATGGAATCCTACGCAAACCTGGACTCCAGGTTCACGATGCCAAGAATCCAGGGAGGCATCGAAGGAAAAAACATGGACCAGATCCTTCCCCTCTTGCTACAAGGAAGGAGTTGGAGTGGGCCCGCCCGAATTTGAATCGGGGTCAAGCGACCCCCAGTCGCCAAGGATAACCAAGCTACCCCACGGGCCCAGCGTGAGAGACCAAGGTGGTTGGTCGGGGGTGAATCGCGCCAAAGCGCCTGTCTGGTTTAACGCTTTCGGCCCACCCGTCGTGTTGACATGTCAGTGCACGTTTCCTAGGGTTCTTAAGGGAGCAAACCCACGCCCCCTCTGAAGCATGGCCCACGCGCAGAAAACCACCACCACGCACGACCGCGCCATCGCCCTCAAAGAGGTCCCCCTCCACCACCAAGTCCGCGAAGCCCTCCAAGAAGAAGGCTTCCGATGGGAACTCTGGCAAAAACCCAAACGCGGCGTCCGCTTCGGCCTGATCCGCCGCGACGGGGAAGACATGCAAACCCACGTGCGCTACTACGAGGACGACGTCATCCGCGCCGAACGCGAGATCTCAAACGACTACCTCGAACACCTCATCAGCCCCCGTGAAAGCGCGCACGAGGAGATCGAACGCCTCCTCGCAGAACACGGCATCACGGACGTCACCGTCAGCGAGAAGAACTTCCCCAAACGCATGAAAGGCCCCATGCCCACCACGCGCACACCCTGGAAACCCCTCGTCGTCGGCCTCGGCGCCATCGCCGGCATCGCCATGGGCGCCACACGATTCTTCGGCGACAACGGGAACTAAGGACGCCTTCTCGAGGGAGCGGTCTAGGCCACCCTCTTAGATCACGTGGTTTTCGAAGATTCGGTAGATGATTTTCTTCATCTCTCGACGTTTACGCTCAGGGCGTAACCGAACAAGACGGTCGATCGCATCTTCCTGTAGATTTGCCTCGGTCTCCTCGAGGCGGTTTGCGATCTCGCGTAGATCCAAGCGGTATGCCCGTTTCCTTTCTCCGGATCGATCAAACCAGGCCTCGGCCTTCATCGTGACGATGTGCTCCCACGAGGGTACAAGGACTCCATCGTGCTCTTCGGCGGAAGCCACGGCGTCGTCAAGCACTTTTGGATCGATGAAGTCCTCTCGACCGAGGATGATCTCGACAGGGATCTCTTGGGTTGGGGTAGGGATGTGTGCGGTGATGGATGCACCGTCGGGTTCCCAAGCCATGCGTCCCCCCAGGCGGTCCACGATAGCCTCTTCGAGAGCCTCTTGGAACGCGAGGATATCCTCGACCGGGTACACGTGAACGTCAAGGTCCTTGGTCACGCTCCCGCGGGCCCCGGAACGGAGGACCACGGCGGCGCTGCCAAGCGCTAGGACGCCCAGGGTCGTATCTTCCAGCGCTTCCACGATCTTCGAGAGAGCATGAAGTTGCTCCTCATCCGAGAACTTCATTCTGCACCTCCACGGAGGAGCTCTTCTCCAAACTGGGTTCGTCGTTCCTCTACGAAGCCAGGGAGCCGGATGCCAGGGTTGGCGCTTTTGAGGTTCTCGTACCCAAGGTCGATCCCGTAGTGGTTGAACCAGGGAGCAAACTCCTCCGGTGGCGGATGCGCTTCGATGAGTTCGTGGGCGGCCTCTCGTTCTCGAGGGAGGCCTGTGGCCCCCAGCAGGAGCGCGGTTTCTTCGATGGAGAGCACGGGCACGTTGAACGATGCACCGAGCACGTTCAAGGTCTCCATCGTGGAGGATTGGTACTCGAAAGAGAAGCGCTCGATCTTCGATGCGACATCGCTATCGTCGGGTTTCGTGACCATCCAGGCTTGATCGAACAGGAGAAGGCTATGACGCTTGGCCGTCACGCACGCGAAAGCATGCTCCACGTCCAGGAACCTGGCGGCCTCGTGGAGAACGAGAAGATCCCCGTAGTACGAAGGGATCCCCCAAGCCCGCACAGCGATGGAAGGATCCACCGCGAGGTACTCGCCTCGTTCCAGCCTGACCGCGACGTTCGCCTTCGTCGCCTGGCTTGCGAAAAGGCGAGCCTTGCTCGAGGTGAACCCCATCTCCTCCAACGCACCGATGGTGAACCGCGCAGGAGGGTCAAGGCTAAGGTAACGCTGGATCACAGCGCGAGGGGGCGGATCGATTGAACGCTCTTCCCGAGGCGCAACGTTCACGAGATACGCTTTGGTCTCCAACCACCTTTAATGTTTGCAAATAGCAAACAATCCCAGATGTTTGCTTATCGAACACAAATCTATATGTATGCTTAAAGCAAACAGACTGTAATGTTTT
>PWVY01000228.1 GCA_003561665.1 Thermoplasmata archaeon | reverse complement strand
GAACCTCTCCCGCCTCTACAACGCCGTCACCAGCGTCGCCATCGCCCGCCGCGCCCTCCGCGAAGCCCAACGCGCCGGCACCACGCGGGAAACCTTCAACAAGCCCCTCCACAAACACCCCCTCTACCAGCGCGACCTCCTCGAACTGGCCCTCGACACGGAAGGAGCCCTCGCCTTCGTGCTCGACACCGCCACCATCTTCGACGCCTGGGCCCACCACGACGACGAAGACGCCCGCCGCATCCTCCGCATCCTCACGCCTCTAGCGAAAGCCGTCACCGGCAAACTCGCCGTTGAAGCCGCCAGTGAAGGATGCGAACTGCTCGGCGGCCAAGGCTACATCGAAGAGTACGTCACGCCACGCCTTCTCCGCGATGCCCAAGTGCTCCCCATCTGGGAAGGAACCACCAACATCCAAGCCCTCGACCTGATCCGCGTCATCGAGAAAGAAAACGCGTACGAAGCCTTCCACGCCCACGCCCACGAGCGCCTCGAGACGGCCCACGACCACGACGCAGTCAAACCCGCCGTTCAACACGCCACCGACGCGCTCGAAGATACCGCTCAACGGATCAAGACCCTCGAAAACGCGACGCCTGAACGAGTCCAAGCGGTCAGCAAGGACCTGCTCTGGGAGGCCTTCCACGCGCACGCCACCATCTTGCTCGCTCACGCCGCAGCCCACCACGCGCCCCACCCCCGACGGGATGCCGTCGCGAACCTCTACGCAACCCGGCACTTGGCCGACCCCCGCCAAGCCCAACAGGCGATGATCGAGGCAATCGACGAGGAAGCCCTCACCATCGCATACCCCGACAACCTGGACGCTTAACCCTGCACTTTCCGAGCCTAAACCAGATCACGTTTCCTGAGCACGTCCGTGATGGAGGAGGCCAGCTTCTCATCGCGCTCGCTTAACCCCCCGATGTCATGACTCCAGCTCGTGATCCGCACTTGGTTGTACTCCGTGATGTGGAAATCCGGGTGGTGCATCTGGTCCTCGGCGATCTCGGCCAACTCGTTGAACAGGTCCACGGCTTCCAGGAAGTCCTCCGTGCTGACCTCGATCTCGATCATCTTCCTTTCGTCCGTAACGGTCCAACCTTCCGGTACCTCGATGCCGACGTCGTGCTCATGGTGCGCCATGGGACCACATCCGTCGTGTGAAGGTTGCTCTGCTTGGAAGAAAGTATCGGGGAACGAAACGCCTTGACCGGCTCACTCACGCTCAGTGGCTCGTGAATCATGGCAGATGCCGGTCACGGAAAGCAAGCCTTCACCTACCTCAAGCCGGATGCGCGCTCATGGTCCAGGGAACCTCGTACGAACTCGACGACCCCCGCCTGGCCGAGCGTGTGAACCTCTTCCCGGAGAGCGTGATCCGCGAGATGACGCGCATCAACAACCGCAACGACGCCGTGAACCTAGGCCAAGGATTCCCCGACTTCCGTCCCCCCGAAGCCATGGTCGAGGCCGCGCACGAGGCCTTGGATCGCCCCCACAACCAGTACGCTACCACCTGGGGAACCCAAGCGCTCAGGGCCGCGATCTGCGAGAAAGCCGCCTCGTTCAACGGCATCGACGCGGACCCCCACGAGAACGTCACCGTCACCTGCGGGGCCACCGAAGCCATGATGGCGACGATGCTGAGCCTGGTGGATCCCGGGGACGAGGTCGTGCTCTTTGACCCCTACTACGAGAACTACGGCCCCGACGCGGTGATGAGCGGCGCCAAGCTCCAAACCGTACCCCTTGACCCCAAGCGCGCCTTCCGCTTCGACGAGGAAGAACTCAAAAACGCGGTCGCGGACGATACCAAAGCCCTCGTGCTGAACACGCCAAACAACCCCACCGGGAAAGTGTTTACGCGTGAAGAACAACGCGTCATCGCGGACCTAGCCATGGATCACGACGTCTTCGTCATCACCGACGAAGTCTACGAGCACCTTCTCTACGACGGCCGCGACCACGTCAGCATCGCCACACTCGACGGGATGCACGATCGGACCATCACCATCAGCGCTGCAAGCAAGACATACTCCTGCACGGGATGGCGCATTGCCTGGACCATCGCGCCGCCCGAGGCCACGATCGCCATCCGGCGCGTGCACGATTTCCTCACCGTCGGCGCTCCTCACCCGTTGCAGGTGGGCGTGACGACGGCGCTCGGGTTCGACGATCGGTACTACGAGGACCTCTTAGCTCGCTACGCCAACGCCCGGGGCCGCTTGGTGAACCTCCTGGATGAGGCCGGGTTCGACCCGGTGAACCCCGAGGGTGCGTACTACATCATGGCGGACTTCACCGGATTCGACGCGCCCGACGAAGCCAAAGAGGACTCTCGCTCGTTCGCCGAGTGGCTAACCAAAGAGGCGGGCCTCACGGGAGTACCCGGCGGCTCCTTCTACCACGAACCCGGCATGGGCGAGGACTTGATCCGGTTCCACTTCGCCGTCACCGAGGAAAAGCTCGACGCCGTGGAGAAGACCCTCGCCCCCTACCTTTGATCGTCAGCGCTCCTTGGGAGGCAGGATGTGCCCCATAAGCGAGTACTCGACGTTACCCTCGAAGACCGCCTCTTCAAGGCGCACCTCGATCGTGTAAGCCCCGGGGTCAAGCCCCTCGTACGTCACGAACAGGCTGGAATCGCCCCACGTTCCTTCGCTTGGCTCCACGGGGTCCCCCTCATGCAGCAGCGTCACGTTCACGCGGGGCGTTTGTTCTTGCTCCTCGGTAGCGCGCCACGAGGCCTCGGTTTGGAGGATGGCTTGATCCTCCTGCACATGAATCTCCTCCCTTGCGGTCTGGTTGTTCTCCCCAAGCGTCCCCTCTAGTCGAACCGGCTCCACCTCCACCTTCTGACCGGGTCCGCCTGCACGCTCGCCGGTGGTCGCGTCCACGAACACGGCTCCGCTTGCCGGGCCCCCGAAAGGCGCCTCGGCAAGCCCATGCACCCAGACCTGCCAGAGGAGACCCGAAGCGTCTGGATGAACAAGCGTCCAGATTACCTGCTCGGGCTCTCCGTGCTCCAGATGATCTCGAACCTCGGGATCCTCTTTCAGGGTGGCAAGGGCCTCGTCGCTATCCACGTTCCAGGCTTCCATCGTGATGAAGCGCTCCCCGCGAACCGTTGAAACCTCCTCAACCGTCTCCACGTGCCCCTTTTGGTTGACGAGAACCAGGATGGCTTCCTCCTGATCAGGATCGGCGTACTTTAGAACCCATTGAGGCGCAAGCCCATCCCCGATGCTTGGATCCGGGATCAGGTGATCGGGGTCCACGCTCGCGTTGGTGAGCATCTCGCTTAAACGCTCCAGGTCCACGTGCTCCACGGTGGACACCAGCATCAACTTCGAGCTGGGATGCCACTGGTGAGCGTGCGGGTCTGCTGCTTGATGAGCTTGCTTGGCTGTCAGGCCCACTCCGTCCTCGGAGAACTGCTTGTCCCCTTCACCCGTCTCCTCGATGCGATCGATCGCCTCGATGCAACCGGCCAGAAAGACCAACGAGCAAAGAACAACCACCAGCGCATGCTTCCCGTCCAAGCCCCACACCATGGGGGAACCATCCAGGCTGGGTTGAAACCGTTTTCGGGTTGCCTGCTTGACCCGTGGATGGCAAAGCGTGACGCCTTGCCACGGTCCTCTCCGAAGCGATCTAGTCGTATGTGTAGAAGCCTTCCCCCGTCTTCTTGCCGAGCTTCCCCTCGCTCACCATCTCGCGCAAAAGCTGTGGCGGTTCGAACCGGGCCCCGAGCTCCCTGGCAAGGTGCTCGGCGATATCCAAGCGCACATCCAAACCGACGAGATCCGTGAGCTTAAGCGGCCCCATGGGATGGTTGTACCCAAGCTCCATCGCCGCATCGATATCTTCCGGGCTTGCCACATCCTCCTCCACCATGCGGATGGCCTCCACGCCAAGCGCGATGCCCAAACGTGAGCTGGCGAACCCGGGGACATCCCTAACCTGGATCGGCTCCTTGCCCCATGAGCGCGCTAACGCCATGGCGTCCTCGACCGTCTCCTTGCTCGTGTCAGGCCCGTACACAACCTCCACCAGGTCCAGGATGTAAGGCGGGTTGAAGAAGTGCATCCCCACGAACCGCTCCGGCCGGTCCAAAGGTTCAGCGATCTTCTCGATGCTCAATGAAGACGTGTTCGAGGCCAACAACGCACCCGTTGGCGCGTTTTTTTCAACCTGGCCGAACGTGTCCTGTTTGAGTTCTACATCCTCCGGGATCGCTTCGATGACGACGCCCGCACCCGTTACGGCCGACTCCAGATCCACCGTCCCTTCTAGGTTCGAAAGGGCCCTCTTGCGTTCCTCCTCGCTCGTTTTCCCTCGCTCAACGCCCTTATCCAACGCCGAACGAACCCCTTGTACTCCCTTCTCCAACGCATCCTCGCTCACATCGTACAACCGCGTCACGTGACCGTTCAACGCGGCAACCAACGCGATTCCATGCCCCATCGTTCCGGCACCCAACACTGCAACAGGCTCACTCATCAACCCCACCAACACGAACGACCTCTAAAGCCCACCGTCCACGATCGCTCCTCCGGCTTGCCCACACCCTCGTTGCGCTCATCCCGGAGAACAACCAAACCATCCCCCGCAAGCCTTCCCTTGCCCGCGTCCACGGAGCATGCGGCGCACAGGTTCACCCGTGGACGCAGGCCCCTTCTCTCCCTCCCTGAAGGACCGGCATCCTCGCCGCGTTTGGGGGATCTCCACAGGGGAAACCTTCTTCCTATGCTGGGTACCCACCGGTGCCCGCGTTCGTCTCCGGATCCAACTCCACGTTCACGACCGCGGGAACCCCGTCCCCTGCAGCCTTGAACGCCTCCTCAAGGGCCCCCTCCAGCGCGCCTTCCTCACGGACGAGGACCCCTTTGGCCCCCATGCCTTCCGCGATGGCATCGTACCTTGTGAAGTCCAACCCCGTCGCGACGGCCCGATCGGGCCCGTAGTACTGCAACTGCGGAACACGGATCTGATTCCATGCGGCATCGTTCGCGACGACGAACACGGCGCCCATCCCGTGACGGGCAAGCGTCTCGATCTCCATCCCGTTCAACCCGAAACTACCATCGCCCTCTAGGACAAGCGGCACCTTGTCGGGCCGGACGACGTTGCTCGCGATCGCGAAGGGGGGCCCCACGCCAAGGCACCCGAAGGGTCCCGTATCCAGCCAGTTCTCTGGCTCGGTTGGGCGAAGCACCTTCGCGGCGCTTGCTACGATGTTCCCACCGTCCCCGATGAAGGGTGTCCCGTCCTCCACGAACGGTGCCAAGTGGTCGATGAGCGTGATCGCGCTGACCCCATCCTTGGCATCGGGAACATCCCTGTAGGTCGCCATTTTCTCCGCTTCTTTCTCCTCGATCGTGGCGTACCACTCGGACCAATCCGGGAACTCGCGACTTTTTGCCTCCTGAAGGAGCTGTTCCATGATCGCTCCAGGGTGACCAACAAGGGGGATGTCGACCGCTTTGTTCTCGCCTGCCCGTTCCGCGGACTCGCTGACTTGGATGATGGTCGCATCGTCTGCAACCTTCTCCCCGAACCCCGTACGGAAATCCCAGGGCATCGTCAGGTTCACGACGACATCTGCTCGTTTGAAAGCGGAGCCCCTCGTAAGGTGGAACGCGCTCTCGAACGTGCTAGGGAACGTCCCGCGACCCAGGCCGTTCTGATACGAAGGGATCCGGGTGAGCTTGGCGAAATCGCGCACCGCCCCCACGGCTTTGCCCCAGCGGACACCGCCACTGGCGACAAGCACGGGACGTTCAGCGCTTTCAAGAGTGTCGATGGCCTCCTGAACGGCATCCGGATCTGCAAGGCTCCGCACCGGGCGCGTGCGCACGCTCGTGGGCGGTTTTGTGGCCGTATCCCCGAAGAGAACATCCCATGGAAGCTCCAGGTACGTGGGGCCGGTGGGAAGCTTGGTGGCTTGACGGAACGCCCGTTCGACGTACTCGCCTAACCGTTGCGTGTCGTGAACGCGACGACTCCATCGCGTGACGCCTTTGACGAAGCTCAGGTGGTCGGTCTCTTGGAGACTACCTTTGTCGATGTTCTCCAAGGGCCCTTGCCCACCCATGGTAACAACGGGGCTATCGCAGCGGTTAGCGTTCTCGAACCCCGTGACTGCGTTCGTGACGCCTGGCCCGGCTGTGACGATGGCAACGCCAGGGTTCCCGGTCAACCGCGCGACCCCGTCGGCAGCCATAACGGCCGCTTGCTCGTGGCGGGTGTCGATGACGGGGATGTCCCGATCGATGCACCCGTCGTAGATGTTCATCACGTGTCCACCGCATAGGGTGAACACGGCGTCGGTCCCGGCGGTTTCGAGCGTTTCAGCGATGACGTGGCCCCCGTCCATGAGCTGGCTAAGAGGTCCAAGCCCTTATGAGTCCTGCCTAGGCCCGTTTCGGGGTTGGACGGTGCAAGACATGCTTGTTATAGGAGCAGGGGTGGAAGGAAGAGGTATGCCGAATCATCGGGGTCGTTTGGATGTCGATACGGGCGTTTTGGAGGAGGATGTGATGCGTGAGGTTGGGGAAGAGGGTACTGTCACGAGCACATGGCGTGTTCTGTTGGATGCGCGGGTTTGGGCCGAGGAGACGGCGACATCGCTTCGGCAGAACTTGATGTTGACCGCGATCGTTGTGGTGCTTGGCGTGTTGATCTTGGAGCGGGTGATGTTCTTCGGTCGACCGGATCGGGTGCTGATTTTCCTGCTTGGGCCGGTGATGCTGGTAGCGGGGGCGGTGCTTGACTTGTTGGTGTATGATCGCCGTGTTCGACGGTTGGAGGATGCGATCGTTCGCATCGAGGCGGAGCATCCTCAACGCGAGCATTTGGAGGCCGCGCGCTCGCGTGCGGAGGGTCGTACGTTCTCCCGGTTGGGCGTGGCTGGGTACTATGCGGTCCCGACGGTCACGATCCTCATCATCGCTGCTTGGCGGTTCTTTTGATGGGATCTTTCCCTGGGGGAACGTTCCTGCAAGCGTGTGAGATAAAAGGAGGGGAGAAGAGGGCACAAGGCCCTCTTGGGTTGTTTAGGCGTTGGTTTGTTCACTCGGCGTCGTCGTAATCGGGGTCGTCGGGTGAGCCTTCCTTGGGTTCACCGTGCGGGCTTGTGGGACACTCTTCCTCGGCGGGAACGTCTCCGTCGTAGCAGACTTGGACCCGGTCGTCCCCAACGCCGACGCTTGCCTCCAAGTAGTCGTATCGGTCCTCGTCGTTGACCCACTCCTCTTCCTCGTCTTGTTCGTAATAGGTGGCATCGCAGGCGTCAGCGTCTTCGTCGTCGCTTTGTTGCGCTTCGGCGAAGCCGGTCGCGAACGTGGCGAGGGCTTCGACGGCGTGGCCACCTTCACCGGGGTTTTCTGGGTCCGTGATCTCAGGAACGATCACGTCCACGTCACCCTCCTCGGCGTCGACGGTGACGCGGGCCTCGTCTTGGCCCCCGGTCTCGGTATCGTCGTAGCATTGTCCCGAGACTCCAGCGTCGGCCGTGGTGGACGACGCGGCGGGGACAGCGGTCAACAGCGCAAGCGCGGTCAGCAACACGAGGGTGGTTCGTTTCATTTCGGGGTAACCTCCCGGGGAACCTGAACCGGTTGTAGCTACTTGGCTGTTGGGTCCATGATTGTTTACTCGCAACCTTCCAGGACGCATAGACAAGCCCTTTGGATTGCTCGTGTTGGATTGTTACGCTTTTGCTGCGAGCAACCTCATCGTGACAGCGATCTAGGATGTCTCGGGCGTGCTGCTCGGCTTCGGGTTGGTCACGTTGCTGGTCCTCGAGTTTGGCGTCGAACCTCGAGGGGAGAGCGCGGCAGCCTATGCATGCCCAGGGGCTTGCCTAATCGAGATCCCAAGCGCTCCATGGAGGCTCGCCTGGGTCTCGTTCGTCGAGTTCGAGGATGTACACGCCGGTGTAGCGGTCGCTTGCGTACGCGAGGCCGTCTTCGACCCACACGTTCCAGAGGCTTGGCATGCTTCGGACATGACTCATCTGGTGAGCGACGTCTTGGTCTTCGGGCACGGTCATGTACATGCCGATGGGTTTGGGGTCGGTGAGGTTCTCTTTTGTGCTCACGTCGAGGGCCCAAGCGCCTGCGTGGTTGTGCCCGTGGTACGCGATCCCGTCCTCGATGAGGAGGTTGTGGGGGCTGTAGAGGTAGTCGAAGACTTCTTCATGGCCGGGGTCGCCGGGGAGGATGAACTCACCGAGCGTTTCGGGGTTCTCGGGGTCGGTGACGTCCACGGTCCAGATCTTCCCGCTGTGGGGTTTTTGCGCGTACTCGGGGCTTACGAGGATGGGCCATACGTCGTCGATCATGCCCTCTTCGGGCGTGTACACGCTATGTACGTTCCCGTACTCGTGGTGGTCGAAGTCGTTCCAGACGGCGAGTTTTTCGGGTTGGGCGGGGTTGCTGATGTCGACGATGTGGACGCCTGCATCCCAGCCGGCCACGAAGAGGATCGGGTCGCCGGTTTCGGGGTGATAATCGAACCAGGTGTCGTGCACGAACGTGCGCCCGTCCAACGGTTCTGGGTCGAGGACGTAGCGTCCGTGCTCGACGAACACGAGCTCGTCGGTGCCTTTGACGCTGGCGTCATCACCGATCTCAAGGCGTTCTTGGCCTTCTTCGATTTTGATGATGTCCACGGCGCTGGCTTGGCGATCACCGTAGGCGAACCCGTAACTGGCTCCGAACAGGTACTCGCCCGCGTGGGGTCCGTCCTCGATGACGCCGTGCTTGATGGTGTGATGCCCGCTGGGGAAGCTATTGAATTCGCCCGCGAAGTGAGGGTTCTCAGGGTCAGCAACGTTCACGGCGTAGAATCCATGGGGCAATTGTGGATCGCAGAATCGGTCCCATTTGGGTAGGGGCGTGTCGGGGGTGCACCCGATGAGGTTTGGTCGGTAGTCGTCGCCGTTGGGGTACCACCAGTGACCGCTTAGGAAGACGTAGTCTCCGTCCGCGCTGGGGAAGATGTCGATGGGGACCAGGTCTTCGTAGATGAACGTGCTCGCGATCTTGGGTTCTTCGGGGTTGGTGGCGTTGAGAACGATGAGGCCGGGTTGGTCGCTGGGGGGGATCTCGTACGCGCTGATGAACACGTACCCGTCGTTGACGACGAGCTGGTTCGTCCATGCGGGGTGCTCGAGCGGGTCGTGCGTGAGGAAGTGATGCCCGACGAGGTTCATGTTCCAGCTGGCTTGGTGCTGGCTGGGGTCTTGATGGTCGTGGGTGGGGTCATCGTCGAGGACCCATGGGAGCACTTGGGCTTGTTCGTCGGGCGCGTCGAAGGAGGCGGGGTCGATCTCGTCGTCCTGGGCTCCGATGCAGCCGGCCAGAACGAGGAGGCTGGCGAGTGCGAGAAGGATCCAGGGGGTTCGTTGTCGTGTGTTCATCGTCCAAGCCACCAAGAGGTGGGATGCATGGCGCGTTATATCCCTTTCGGCGCACCCGCGGTCAGAGTCCTTGGGCAGGGTCGTCTTGCGTCCGATCCGTCCCAAAACGGTAAATCAAGGCTGCGCGTTCGGCGGGGTAGTGATTACGATGCCCGAGTACGGAGACCTCGTCACCTACCAGGCCAAAGACCGTGTCGCGATCGTCACGTTGAACGCCCCCAAGCGGGCCAACACGTACTCGTTCGAGATGATGCAGGAGTTGGATGCGGCCATCCTTGAGGCGCGCTTCGATGATGATGTGGAAGCGATCGTTCTTACCGGTGCTGGGGATCGATTCTTCTGCGCTGGCGCCGACATCAACATGCTTGAGGAGTCCGAGCCCCGGTTCAAGTACTACTTCTGTTTGCACGCGAACGAGACGTTGAACCGGCTGGAGCAGACCCCCAAACTGGTCGTGGCCGCCATGAACGGGCACACGGTGTGCGGCGGGCTTGAAATCGCGATGGCTGCGGATCTTCGTGTCGCCTGGAGGCCCTCGGATG
>PWVY01000217.1 GCA_003561665.1 Thermoplasmata archaeon | reverse complement strand
GGATGTGTATCGGATGGGGTGGGGGCAAACGGCGGTGGCTCCGTATTCGGTGCGGGCGTTGCCGGGGGCTCCGGTGGCGGTTCCGGTGCGTTGGGAGGAGTTGGATGAGGTGGGGGCGGGGTCGTTCTCGTTGTGGGATGTGCCGTCGCGGTTGGAGGGGGTGGGGGATCCGTGGAGGGGGATGGATGGGGAGCGGGTGGATGTGGGTGGCGTGGTGGATGTGTTGTCGTAGTTAGTCGTTGTTTTGGGCGGTTTCGATGCTGGCTTGGAGGGCTTGGAGGAGGTCTTCGGGGGTTTCGGGTTCTTCGTCTGGGGTGGGTGTGATGGGGATGGTTTCGCCTTCGGCTTTCTGTTGGATGAGTTTGAGGGCTTCTTCGCGGTAGGTGTCTTTGTAGGCGCTGGGGTCGAAGTCGCCTTGGAGGGCTTGGATGAGTTGTTTGGCGGTGTCTAGTTCTTGGTCGGTGAGGTCGGCTTCGATGGGGAGGATGTCTTGGAGGGCCCAGTCGGGGGTTCGGATCTCGTCGGCGTAGGCGAGGGTGTGGAGCATGAGGGATGGGCCGCGGGTTTGGATGGTGACGAGGTGTTCGCGGCGGCGCATGACGAAGGTGGCCATGCCGGCCATGTTGGCGTCTTGGAGGGCTTGGACGAGGAGTTTGTAGGGTTTCGTGGCGGTTTCGTCGGGGACGAGGTAGTAGCTTTTGTTGTGGAAGATGGGGTCGATGGTGGAGGCGTCGACGAAGCGGTCGATCTCGATGGCTTTGCTTCGTTCGGGTTTGATGTTCTCGAGTTCTTCGTCTTCGATGATGACGTACTCGTCGGGGCGGACTTCGTACCCTCGAACGATGTCTTCGTAGGGGACTTCTTCGTCGTGTTTGGGGCACCATCGTTTCTGTTTGATGGGTTGCTTGTCGTCTTCGTGGAGTTGGCGGAAGCTCAGGCGGTCTTGGCTGACGGCGGAGACGACGCGAACGGGAAGGTTCACGAGGCCGAACGAGAGGCCTCCGGTCCAGACGGCGTGCGGCATGGTGTGGTCCTTTGATCCCGCCCCGCGGGGGGGCGAGTGGGGGGGTTAGGGGTTCTCGGTGCGTTCGATGCCGAAGCTGACCTTCAGGTCGACTTTGTATTCGAGGATCTCTCCGTCGTCGCATTTGATGCTCATGTTGTCGACGTGCGCACCGCTGATGCCTCGCGTGGTTTCCCTGGCGTCGGCGAGGGCGTGCTCGATGGCATCGTCGAAGCTTCGCGTGGAGCTTCCCATGATCTCCACAATCTTCGCGGTGCGATGTTCGTGTTCGAGGCTGCCTTTGGGCTGGTGTTCAGCTTGAGCCATGCTCGGTCACCAGCGCCCCGAGTCGGGTCGTGGATTGTTAGACCCTTCCTCGGGCGTGCTCGTTCGGGAACCCGAGGCTCTCAAGGGGCCTGCGTGGACCGGGTTTTCTTGCCGTGATGGTGCCTAGTAGAGTAAGCCGGTGTACATCAGGACAAGGAAGAGCACGATGAGGGCAACCATCGAGATCCCGGACCACTTCATCGCTTCGTCGTACGTTTCGTCTTGGTTTCTCCTCACCATGAGGCGTTCCTCAGGCGGCGAAGGGGGCCTCGCCGCTAAGGCAACGTAGGCGAGTGGGTTTTAAAGCGTTTCCGGGAGCGGGCAAGCTTCGCTCCTCGTCGGCGGTCCGGCAAGCATGCCAGAGCGTTCAGGTTTTCGATAGATTCCTTATCTACCCCAGGGCCAGGCTTGAGGTTGTTGGTGAAAACGCATGGGCTTCTCACGCAGATACGGGGTCATAGTCGCTGTTGTTGTGATGGTTTTCGTCGCCTTCTCAGCGACTGGAGCTCTTAGCGAAGATGCCGGGTTTAGCGAGCATTGGTACGAGATCTTCAACGCGAAGACTGGAGAGGATCTGAGGATCGGCGATACCGTTCACACCGGGGAGAAACGTGACGGCGAGTGCTACTCAACAGGGTCTATAATCGGGGTATCCATAAACGCCAACTCATCCTTTGCAGGCGTGATCTTTGAGCTTTCCCCTGACGAGGACTGTGTGACCACTATACAGGCAATCGACGCAATCAACACCGATCGAGTAGCGAAAGCTCCCGACGATCTAAACCTGCCTCAAAGCCAAACGTCGGCATCCAGTGATGAGGAGAGTGAAACGGAGCGAAGATACGCAGGGGTAGAAGGGCTACAATCGAACTATAAAGAGGGATTCGAATGTTTTGGCATGTTCGGGTGTCCGGACTCACGCGATGCGTGGACCTTGACCGAGTCCACGATGTACTTCTCATTCGAATGTCGCGGGACCGAGTGCGAAGATGCCAAGTTCGAACACCACGAGTATGAATGCAATCACGAGAGGCCAGGTGACTGGCAAAACACGAGATGTAGCCCCCAAGGGTGGGCGATTAATCGCCCGTCAGAATGTTACCATGAAGCCACCTTTTTGCATCAAAGCGACTATGATTGGGTCCGCGAGGATCCTGCGTGGCATAACTTGGATCATCATCTAGGAAACGAATTGTTCGCACGACCAGCGGCGTGCGGACCGTCTGATGTTGGAGCGTGGTACACCGCTGATTGCGTCTTCTACCATCATGGGTGGGAAGGACAGAGAGGAGCCGCTTGCTACACGTTCGAGGCAAACTGCTCCGATGGATGGTGCACCGCCGACGAACCGAAATGCCATAGTGGGCCTTGCAGCTACAACCCCAGGGGTCCTGAGGTGGAATATTCATGAAGGCAATCCTCGCGGCGGGAGCGTTCGGTGTCGTCATCGGGATAGGGGCCACGGTGGCGTTCCTGGTGTACAACCCGGTGCTCTACCCCTCCGATGAGACGCTAGAGCACATGCCCTTGAGCGCCGAGTTCGTCGACCACGACCCCAGCAACGGGACCGTCACGTTGCAAGTCGAGAACCGGTTGAACGTTGCAGGTCCGCTCTCGTGGGTCGACGAGGAGAGGACAAAAGGGGAAGGTGGAACCAGCATGGACGAGTCCATGGCGCAGAACGCGTCCCTGTGGAAAGCCGTCTACGACGAGGAGCAAGTTCTCCCGACGCATCATGTCTGGCCTGCAGACGAAGGCCCCCCCGCTCGGACAGTGTGGATCCCGCCTCTTGGCGAGGAGACCATCACCCTTCAGTTCGCATCAGACGCGTGCATCGAGACCGTCTCGTACCACCCAAAGGCGACATGGCCCCAAATACCGCCGACTGTTGAACCCTTGATCGTCGAGAACCCCTCTTGTTAAGGAACCCCCAAGCCCGCTTGGCCGCCCAGCAGGCGTAACGTGTTCACCAAAAGCCCCTCCCCAGGACTCTAGAGTCCCCATCACGGCACAGAAGGGAAAAAGCCCCCCAGGACCGTGCGAAAAAATCCCCCTGGTTTCAACCCCAACCAGCATGACCCACCAGGCCCACCAAGAAGCCCAGGCTCGCCGCGGACGTGGTGCGCCAATCGCCCTCCTCGAACGCCGCCGGGGCCACGTCCTGGAATACCAAATACACGATGCCGCCCGCCGCGAACAACGCCAACACGCCCACGAGGTGGGGAGCATCCTGGAGAACAAGAAACCCCAACACGGCCCCCAAAGGCCCCAAGAGGGCAAGCGGCGCCAACCGAAACCAAGCCCGCCCAGCGGGCACGCCGCTTTTCTTGAGCTCCTCGAAGCTCGCATACGACTCGGCCAGGTTCTGCAGCGCGATCAACACCGCGAACAACGGCCCCCCCGTAGCACCCCCGAAAAGAGCCCCGAACGCGACGGCCTCCGGAACGTAATCCACGACCATCGCCAACGTCTCCCCCCGGTCCTGGGCCATCACCTCGATGGCGTGATCAACAAGCATCACGACGAGGGTTCCAAGAGCGAACGAAACCGCCGCGAACCCCACCCCCACGTGACGTAACCCTTCGGGCACGAGCACGAACGCGACCGCGCCCACGAACACGCCCCCACCGAACGCGATGATAGCCCCATGCCACGCATGCGGCTCCCCCCGAACAACGATGGACTCCACGTACGCCAACCCCGCCCCCACCGGGATCGCGACACCCGCCAACCCTGCAAAGATCAAAACGATCCACAACGACACAACGGCACCTTGCACGCCTGCGAAGGCTCCTGCACGCATCAACGAGGGTGCAAGCGAACGTGTTCGAACCCCCACGGCCGAACAAACCTAGAGAAACCCGAGAAAATCCCTATCCAAACGGCCGCCTGAAGCGGTCGGCATGATCGAGCCGTGGCTTGGATCCTCACCAGGCGCCATCCTCTCCATCCTCGCCGCGATCATCATCTTGTACGCCACCACGCTCGTGTTCACCCGCCTCGTCGGCCACCGCAGCCTCTCCGAGATGGCGCCCCTGGACTTCGTCATCACCATCGCCATCGGTGGCGTCATCGCCATCGCCATCCTAGCACCCCACGAACCCATCATCGAACCCATCCTCGCCATCACCGGCCTCTACGCCCTGCAAGCCACCGTTTCCTTCGCGCGTCGCCGATGGGAGAAGGTCCGCCGACTCATCCAAAACGATCCCATCCTCCTCGCCTACGACGGGGAAATCATCCAGGAACACATGGAGGACGCCGACATCACGACGGCGGACATGATGAAAGCCCTCCGCCAGAACAACATCTCCAGCCTCAACGACGTCATCGCCGTCGTCCTCGAAGTCACAGGAGAAATCAGCGTGGTCCGCCGATTCGACCCCAAGGACCGTCGCGTCGAGAAGGAGATCTTCGATGTCGTCCACCTCGGCGAATGGGACGAACGCATCGGGACACAAGACGAGGACGAAAGCGACGACGAAGAACCCGAAGACGCCACCGACGACGAGGATGAGAAAGAACTCCGGGACGCGGAGGAAGATCCCGACGCGGAAGACCTCGAAGACAACAACGAAGATTCAGAGGACGACGGCAACGAGAAAGAACTCCGCGACGCGAACGAAGACCCCGACGCGGAAGACCTCGAAGACAACAACAACGACGAAAATTCAAGGCACGACTGACACGACGTCTTCGATACGAACATGTAGGAAGCTCGAACTCGGAAACCCCGTGACCGAGTTCGCCATCCACGCCGAAGCCCTCGACAAACGCATCGGCCAAACCCAAGCCCTTGACGGGTTCTACCTCAAAGTTCACCAAGGCGAAGTCCACGGCCTCCTTGGCCCCAACGGGGCCGGGAAAAGCACCACCATCCGCATCCTCCTCGGCATCATGAAAAAAGACGACGGCCCCCTCACCGTGCTCGGCCAAGACCCCTGGCACGACGCCGTCACCCTCCACGAACGCATCGCATACGTCCCCGACGACGTTCACCTCTGGAAGAAACTCACCGGGGGCGAAACCATCGACCTCCTCGGCAAACTCCGCGGCGGCATCGACCCAGACAAACGCGACGAACTCATCCAACGGTTCAACCTCGACCCCACCAAGAAAAACGGCACCTACAGCCGCGGCAACCGCCAGAAAGTCGCCATCATCGCCGCCTTCGCAAGCAACGTCGACCTCTACCTGCTCGACGAACCCACCACGGGCCTTGACCCCCTCATGGTAGCCCAACTACGCGACTGCATACGTGAAGCACGCAACGAGGGCGCTACCGTGCTCCTCTCAAGCCACATCTTCGCCGACGTCGAAGCCCTCTGCGATCGCATCACCATCATCAAAGACGGTCAACGCGTCGAAAGCGGCACCCTCGACGAGCTCCGCCATCTCACCCGCACCACCATCACGACCAAAACCCAACACCCCACCGAAGCCCTCGCCGATCTCGAAGGCATCCACGCCTTCGAACTCCACGACGACAAAGCCCGCTTCGAAGTCGAACCCCAACACCTCAACGACGCCCTCGAACACCTCACCCAACTCGGCGTCGAAACCATCACCAGCCACCCCCCCACGCTGGAAGACCTCTTCATGCGCCACTACGAAACCCACGAACCCGAGACCGAGGAACCAGCATGAAGAACCTCACCGGCACCCTGACGCTCACCCGCGTCACCCTCCGACGCGAACGCACCCGACTCCTCCTCTGGATCACGGGCCTCGCCTTGTTGATGTTCTTCATCGCGCAAGCCGCCCAAGACATCCTCACCACGCAAGAAGACCTCATCGCCTTCACGCAACTCTACGCCATCAACCCCGTCTTCCGCATGCTCGGCCTCGCCAGCGGGCCCACCATGGGCGGCTTCATCATGACCCGCGGCTACCTCATCTTCGCCATCCTCATCCCCCTGATGAGCACCTTCGCCGTCATCCGCAACACGCGCGAAGACGAAGACAAACGCCTCACCGAACTCACCCGAAGCCACCCCATCGGGAAACACGCCCACCTCGCCGCCGCCTTCACCACGACAGCCCTCGCCAACACCCTCCTCGCCCTCCTCCTTATCCCCGCCCTCCTCGCCCACGATCTCCCCCTCACCGGGACCCTTCACATGGCCGCCACCATGGGCGCCATCGGCATCGCCTTCGCCGCCATCGCCGCGCTTGCAGCGCAACTTGCTAGCACCGCACGCGCCGCCAAAGGCCTAAGCCTCGCCGCCATCGGCGCAAGCTTCGCCATCGCCGGCATCGGCAACGTGCTCGGCACCCTCGACGAAACCGGCCTCAGTATCGAAAGCCACTGGATCAGCTGGATCAGCCCCCTCGGCTGGGGCCAACAGGTTCGCCCCTACACCCACGACCACACCTGGATCCTCGCCCTCTTCGCCGCCTTCACCCTCACAACGCTCACCATCGCCATCCTCATCGAACGCAACCGCGATGTCGGGCACGCCCTTCTCCCCCAACGACGCGGCCCCCCCACCGCCTCCTGGACCCTCAGCAGCCCCACAGGGCTTGCCTGGCGCCTTCAACGCGGCCCCTTCCTCGGATGGACCGCCGGCCTGGTGCTCCTCGCCGCCCTCTACGGTGTCACCGCCAGCGAAGTCGAAGGCCTCTTCGACCAACTTGAAGAAGCCCGCGAACTCGTCGAACAGATCGGCGGCACCGAGCAACTTCTCGACGCCTATCTGACGATGACGCTCACGCTCCTTGGCACCCTCGTCGCCGTGTACGCCCTCATCACGGT
Source organism: Thermoplasmata archaeon (assembly GCA_003561665.1). GTDB lineage: Archaea > Thermoplasmatota > SW-10-69-26 > SW-10-69-26 > SW-10-69-26 > PWVY01. The sequence goes on along the minus strand of PWVY01000217.1, from coordinate 2,904 downwards.
CCTCAGGATGCGCGCAGAAGAGGACGAAGGGCATCTTGAACTCCTCCTAGCAACGAAGACCAGTCGAGGAACGTGGATGACCGGTCACATCAACAACGCCCTGCTTGGAACCCTCGCCCTCCTCGCCCTCACCGGGCTAAACCTTGGAGCAAGCGCGGCGTGGGTCCTTGGTGATGCATCCCGCTGGGTGCCCCTTCTTCTGCAAGCAGCCATCGCTCACGCCCCAGCCGCGCTCTTGATCGCAAGCCTCGGCATAGCGGCCTACGGCTTCTTCCCGAACCGCGGCACCCCCCTCGCATGGGCCCTCTTCCTCGGCGCGTTCATCACCGGGCCCATCTTCGGGCCCATGCTCGACCTTCCCGTCTGGGTCCAAGACCTCAGCCCCTTCACGCACTCCCCGGCCGCGCCCGCGGAACCGATCAGAGCCCTGCCCCTGGTCATCATGCTAACCGCAAGCGCCATGCTCACGTTCATCGGGTGGCTAGCGTTCCGACGAAGGGATCTCCTATCGGAAGGGTAGGAGACAGGGTTCGGGGGCGCCACAAGGCCGAGCCAGGGTACTGTTCTCGGGTGGGAGGAACCTTCCTCGATTGAAGGTGGGAGGATCCTCCCTTGTTGGTAGGAGGACATCTCCCTAGAAACCTATAAAAGATGACGTTCGAGATTTTCGGGTGTCCCAGGCCAAGGAGGACCCGAAGGCGACGGCGTCTTCCTCTTCTCCCCTTGAAGCAGAACCCTCCGTAGAGGTCCTGGTCGTGGACGATCAGGAGATGCTTCGAACCCTCTACCGGATGGCGCTGGAGCGCGGGGGGCCCTTCGAGGTCGTCGCGGAGGCCGAGAACGGGGCTTTGGGCATCGAGAAGGCAGCCGAGCATGCGCCGGACCTGGTGCTGTTGGATCTAAGCATGCCAGGCATGGACGGGATGGAGGCGCTGCCCCGCATCAAAGAGGCATCGCCGAGCAGCGTGGTCGTCATCCTTTCTGGGTTCTTGGAGGAGCGCTTCGGGGATCCAGCGCGCGAGCGGGGCGCGGCCGCGTACATCGAGAAGGGAGATCATCCTGAGGAGCTCGTGGAACGCCTTGCCTCGATCCTTGACGTTGAGGCTCGACCGCAACAGGACCGGGACGAAGCCCCCCGATTCGGTTCTACGCCCAGCGATGAGGAGCTGGAAACCTTCGCGTACGTCGCCTCGCACGACCTCCAAGAGCCCCTGCGCACGGTGCAGATGTACCTTCGCATGCTTCAGGACGGGTATCGAGATCGGCTCGACGAGGAGGGGCGGGAGATGATTCACTACGCCACGGCTGGGGCTGAGCGTATGCAGGAGATGATCGATAGCCTGCTTGGGTACAGCCGCATCCAAACGCGAGGCTACGACCCGGAACCTGTTAGCCTTGAGAACGTTCTCGATGACACGCTCGCGAGCTTGGAGCACCTTCTGGACGAAGCAGGCACCATGGTGGAACGAGGCTCGCTGCCCGAGGCCCTCGTCGATCCGACGCAAGCCAGCATGCTCTTCCAAAACCTCATCGAGAATGTCGCCAAGTACGGAGGCGAGGGAGCCCGGGTGCGTATCGAGGCCACCCAAGAGGATGGTCACGTCGAGATCCGTGTTCAAGACGACGGGCCCGGCATCCCGGAGGACGAGCAGGAACATTGCTTCTCGCTTGCCTGGCGCGGGTCCACAGCGACGGGCGTGAGCGGTTCTGGGATGGGGCTGGCCATCTGCAAACGCATCATCGATCGGCACGAGGGGTCCATCTGGATCGATGCCTCCCCCGGGGAGGGGACCACCGTTCACGTTCGGCTCCCAGCTCCCCAGGAGCCCACGGAGGAGGCCGCCTCGTGAGCGATGGATGGGTTCTCGGCTTCGCCCTCAACGCCGTCGTCGGAGCCGCGTTCTTGACCATCAGCCTCATGCTGGCCGTGCAGTTGACCCGTTCCCGGCAATGGGGGTTGAACCGGATCGGTTCCTACTTCACCGTGCTCGTGGGCCTTTGCGGGGCAGGACACGCGATGCGCGCAGGCATCGGTCTTGGTGGGGCCCTGGGGTTCTTCGGCACCGCGGGCACGGGGACGCAACTGATGCTCGCGGACTGGCATCTCTGGATTCCTGACGCGCTCGCTGCCGCGTCTGGCGTCTTCTACGTGATCGCCCGCGTCCAAGACCGAGACATCCTCTCCACGACGCGCGCCTTCGAGGATGTCCGCTCAAGGCGGCGCAAGGCCATCAGCGTGCACGATGGCGTCACCCAGAAGCTGCTTGCCTCGAAGATCGCGCTCGAGCAAGGGAATCGAACCGCCGCGCGAGAGGCCCTCCACGAGGGGCTTGAAGCATCCAAACAAATCGTCTCCCCTCCCGAGCGGGTCGCCGGGCGAAGGGGATCCGAGCAGGAGGACGCCGCATGAAGGCCCGTTATGTGACGGTCCTCACCGGGGGGGCCTTCCTGGCCTTGGCTACGTTGGCTCGAGCCCACCCCGCGCAACCGTTGGAGGAGGTCCCGCCACCGCCGGGAGAGGTGTCTGCCTGGTGGATGGTGGGCGCGGCGGCGAGCCTTGTCATGGCTATCACGTTCATCGGCATCGCGTGGTTCCTCTGGAAGGCCCTCTTCCAAGGCGGTCAATGGTTCTCGAATCCTCTTCTTTTGGGGTTCACGGGGATCTTCACGTTCTGCGCGTTCAGCCACCTGATCCACTTCGAGCACGCCATGCTACCGCTTTATGCGCCCCTGTTGGGCCTGGAGGATCCGATCTTCACGGCCGAGTTCGGGCAATGGGGCCGGGCCACGCTCACCCATCCCTGGGTTCTAGCGGTTGACGTGGGCACGGCCGCGATGGGCGTGTTGTACTTCACGATTCGGCGCGAACAAGGGCAGATGTTCCGCGGCGCCGAGCTCTCCGAG
>PWVY01000295.1 GCA_003561665.1 Thermoplasmata archaeon | reverse complement strand
GTGAGGTGTTCGGGGTCGCCTTTGATGGGGGCGGGGTCGAGCCAGAGTTCGGGGGCGGGGTCGAGGGGGGAGTGTTCGAGGTGTGCTTGGATGGCTTCGGCGAGGTCGAAGGGGGTTTCTTCGAGGTCGAGGAAGCGCGTGGCGATCTCTTCTCGTGGGAGTTGTGCTTGGAGAAGGGTGGTGGCGTGTTCGAGGGTTTCGAGCAGGTGGATGCTGTTCTCTCGGGTGACGCCTTGCGTGGGGGAGGCGGGGGCGAGGGAGAGTTCGATGATGTGTTGCATGCGGGTGACGACGTCTCGTAGCTCGGTGTTGACGGCTTCTGCGAGGGCTTCGTACGTGATGCGGGTGAGGTGGTCGAGGTCGGGGTCGTCGTCGTTGAAGGCGTCTTGGATTTGGTTGAGGACCTCTTGGGTTCGTTCGCGTTGGAAGGGTGTGAGAACGGGTTCGAGAGCTTCCCAGGGTTCTTCTTGGGGTTCGGTTCGTTCGTACGTGCTGGGATCCGGGGGCTTCATGTTCCGGATCTGGGGGCGTTGGGGTTTGTAGCCGGGGTTGCGGGCGGGAATGTCCTCGGGCGTCATGGGGGGTCCTCCTGGGATGCCACGGGCGGATGGAGGCTCCGAGGGAGGGGGGGAGGATGCATCGTTAGCCGTCCTGTGGGGCCTTCGTGCGGTGGGTTCTCTTGTTGTTAGGGTTAGGCGTTGGGTTGGTTCCCTTGTTCTCTTGTTCCCTGGGTCCGTTTCGTGGAGGCGCGTTCGTGGGTTGGTGCCTGGTCGATGAGGGTCGTAGGGTGGGGCGCGAACGCTTTTCTCAACTGCATGGCTTTGAGAAAGGGGGTAACGACACCAGCAACTCGTCGCCTTAGGGCAACGGCAGGGGATGGACAGGTCCAAGGGGCTGTGCGGTGTCCTCGTCGTCAACGGTTGACCCCGATACGCGCATCGTATTGTGGCGGATGCGGGAGCGGCTGGGGCAAAAGCGCGTAGAAGATCAAGGCCGTCGTCGCGGCGAAAAGCCTTAACGGTTCACGAGCGTGGGCCTCCCGTGGCGGTTGCTGAGCCTCTTCAGTACTTGGATCCGAAAGGGACGCCTACGCCGGATGCTCCCTCCCTAGCCGAGGAGCAGCTTTTGCGCATGTACCGGGCGATGGTGACCACGCGCCGCGTGGACGACCAGTGCATGAAGCTGCAACGGCAAGGCCGCATCGGGTTCTACGGTGCATCCACGGGCGAGGAAGCCACGGCCATCGGGAGCGCGGCCGCGTTACGCGAGGATGATTGGGTGTTCCCGGGCCTTCGACAAGGTGGCGTGATGCTCTACCGTGGATGGAGCGTGGAGAAGTGGTTCCATCACCTGTTCGGGACCGAGCAAGCCGTCGAGAAAGGCCGATCGATGCCTTGCCATTTCAGCGATCGGGATGTGAACCAGGTCTCATGGTCCTCCTGCATGGCTACGCAACTGCCTCACGCGGTGGGGATGGCCTACGCTGCTCGCTACAAGGGCGATGATGCCATCGCGGCCGCGTACCTGGGGGATGGAGCCACCAGCGAAGGGGATTTCCACACCGCGATGAACTTCGCGGGCGTTTGGGATGCGCCCGTCGTGTTCCTATGCAACAACAACAAGTGGGCCATCAGCGTGCCCGTCGAGAAGCAAACCGCAAGCGAATCCTTGGCCATCAAGGCCAAAGCGTACGGGTTCGAAGGGAAGACCGTGGACGGGAACGACGTGCTCGCCGTTTACGATGCCACCAAAAAAGCGGTTGAGCGTGCACGCGACGGCGAGGGACCCACGCTCTTGGAGTTCGACACGTACCGCATCCGGGGGCATTCCACAAGCGATGACCCCACGCGGTACAGAGACGAGAGCGAGGTGGAGGCCGCCAAGCGGCGCGATCCGCTAAGCCGGTTTAGGATGTACCTGATCCGGGAGAGCATCGCGACGCAACGCGACTTGGAGACCATCGAGGAGGACGTGCAAGGCGAAGTGCGCGCGGCCGTGAACGCCGCCGAGGAGGGCACACCGCCCCCGCTGGAATCCATGGTCAAGGACGTGTACGAGACCGTGCCCTGGCATCTTGAAGAGCAGATCGAGGAACTTTCAACGTTCAAGGAGACGTGACTGGCTTGGTGTTCGAGTTCAAGTTCCCCGACGTTGGGGAAGGGATCCACGAGGGCGAGATCGTGAACTGGATCGTCGACGAGGGCGATCATGTCGACGAGGATGAGGACATCGTGGAGGTGATGACGGACAAGGCCACGGTGCAGATCAGCGCGCCCGTGGCCGGCACCATCCAGACCATCGTGTACGATGAAGGAGAGACCGTGACGGTAGGGGAACCGTTCGTCCTCATCAACCCCGACGAAGAACCGACCCTCCAGGACGAAGAGACCCTCAAGCGCTCCGAGGAAGAAGCGCCTACGCCCGATCCAGCCCCTCGGACCGAGGCGCCTGCGCCGCGGCCTGCTGGGAACGGTGAGGCCCAAGGCGTCATCCAGACCCGCACCCCGGAAGGGATCCTGGCCCCTCCCAGCGTGCGCATCGAGGCGCGGAAGCGAGGGATCGACATCGCGAAGGTTCAAGGCAGCGGTCCCGCCGGGCGCATCCTCATGGAAGACCTTGACCAAGCGACGAGCACCGCCCCCAAGCCTACCTCGAGGGGAGCGGAGATGGATCGGTTCTCGTTTGATGTGCCAAGCGTGGACCGCGACGACGTGCTCCGCATCGAGCCCCTGGAAGCGCCTGCGGGATCCACGCGACAAACCGCGCACCGGTCCACCACGCTTCAACCGCACTTCACGCTCGCCATCCGTATCCAAGCGGATGCGCTGGATCAAGCTCTTGGTCAAGCCCAAGTGCAAGGGGAAGAACGCGCCATCGAGCCCTTGGCCGCCGTCGTCAAAGCGCTTGCTCAAGCGTTGGCAAAGCACCCTCGCTTGAACGCGCTGGTCGACGAGGACACGGACGAGTTGGTGCACAGGGAGGAGGTGAACGTCCAAGTCGCGTGGCCCACCGAGGAGGGGGCCCAGCTGCGTACCGTGGCAGGTGCACACCACCGGGGGTTGCGTGAGATCCAGGACGTCCTAGAGGGCGGGGGAGAGGATGCAGTTCCCACCGTGACGGTGTCCATCTTCCACGACGAGGATGCCTTCGTTTCCACGCCCGTGTTGGTTCATCCGCAAGTCACAGGCGTGGTCGTTGGGAGCCTGGACGAGGTACCGGTGCTCAAGGAGGGCCAAGCGCGCGTGGGGCATGAGTTAACGCTCTCGTTCAGCTTCGATCATCGCTGGGTGGACGGTTACGATGGCGCGTTGCTGGCAGAGGATGTCCGAGGGCTGCTTGCGAAACCGGAAGCGATGCTTCTGGGCTAACAGCGAGGACCTTTCGCGGTCAGCGTGCGTTTGCTCTCCAAAGGAACCCTAGAGGGTTGTGTGACAAGACTTATAAGCCACCCACCGTACCATGGTATTGTATGACACACGGTTACGAGGTGATCATCGCGGGCAAGCGCTACGCGAACACAGCAGCCTACATCCAATCCATCCTTGGATCCGTCAAAACAGCGATGGACCGAGAAGGCAGCGAACCTCTAACCGTGACGATTCGACCCACACAGGAGCTTGACCCCGACGAGGCCAAAGCCCTGACGTGAAAGGAGGCGCAACGCTTGTCGAACACGGCACGGATCCACGACGACGAGGAAGCCTACACGATCGGTGGACGCACCTACCAAGAGGCCGCCGCGTACATGGCAAGCTTCATCGCGTACGTCAACCAACGAGCCCCCGACCAGACCCTCACCGTGGAAGCGATCTCAAGCCTTGGCCCTGGAGACCAGCGAGCGCTTCGATGAAGCCTAGCTTGTTCGAGGACCCCTACCGGCTTAGCGTTGGCTCTCCATTCCGGTCTCCATGACTGAAAGCGTCGAACGATCCATCACGGTCGATGTCCCCGCGCGAACCGCTTACGAGAAGTGGACCGACTTCGAAGATTTCCCCGAGTTCATGGAAGGGATCGAACGCGTCGACCAGACAGGCCCCAACGAGCTCCATTGGAAAGGCAAAATCGCAGGCAAAGAGAAAGAGTGGGACGCCGAGATCGTTGAACAGGAACCGGTGGACCGTGTGTCCTGGCGAAGCGTCACGGGAGCACCGAACCACGGGACCGTGAAGTTCCGCGAGATGGGCAATGATCGGACCGAGGTTCGCCTCCAGATGGAAGTTGAGCCCGAAACGACGGTTGAGGAGATCGGATCATGGCTCGGGCTAATCGAGAACCGCGTTGAAGGGGACCTCGAGAACTTCAAGGAATACATCGAGCAACACGGTGCGGCCTCTTCGCCCGGCTCCGGACGGCGACGCTGATCGACAGGGAGACGCGCCAGGCACCCTCACGAGGTTGCAGGCGTTCACCCGGTGATCCTCGTGAGGGCTTGCCTTGACTTCCTGTCGCTTTGCTGACTACTTTACGCTTCTATCGGATGATCACGCCATGACGAAAACGGTCGAAGAGTCCATCACGGTGGACGTGCCGGTGGAAAGCGCGTACGAGGCGTGGACCGCGTTCGAGGAGTTCCCTCGGTTCATGACGGGCGTCGACGAGGTCCGCCATGAAGGGTCAAACCAGCTCCATTGGAAGGGCCGGATCGCGGGAAGGCAAAAGGAATGGGAAGCCCGCATCGTGGAGGATGAACCGGGACAACGGGTGGCTTGGGAGAGCGTAGCGGGAGCCCAGAACAACGGGACCGTCGAGTTCGAGGACTTGGGCGGGTTCCGAACAGAGGTCAACTTGAGGATGGTGATCGAACCGGAGTCCACCATCGAGGACATCGCCGCCTGGTTGGGGTTGATCGAGAACCGCGTGGAGAAGGATCTCGAGAACTTCAAAGCGTACGTCGAGGACCCTGGAGGACCCGAGGAGCACGAAGGATAGGGCAACGCCGCTCGCCCTCCAGGGTGAACCCGAAGCTTTGACCCACCCCGCACGCATGGCCTCCTGTGGGTTCACTAGATCGGACGGCCGTCACCTCCTGGGTGCTCTACGGCCTCGCGAACACGATCTTCAGCATCAACATCGTCAGCTTCTACTTCCCTGTCTGGGTCGAGCGCCACATGGGGGGCACGGACGCGCACGTGGGCATCGCCTTCAGCGCGTCCATGGTGCTCGTGGCGTTAGCAAGCCCCGTCGTGGGCGCGTTCTCGGATCAAATCGGGCGCCGCGTCCCGTACCTTGCCATGTTCACGGTTGCCAGCGTGCTCGCCACCTTGTTCCTGGGCGTGGGCACGCTGGAGTTGGCGTTGGTGCTCTTCATCGTCGCCAACATCGGGTTCCAACTCGCTGGCGTTTTCTACGATGCCCTGTTGCCCGAAGTGAGCACCGAGTCCACCGTTGGCACGATCGGGGGCTTGGGCGTCAGCGCCGGGTACTTGGGCGCGTACTTTGGCATGGGCGTGGGCGCCTTGTTGCTGCACTTCCTGGCCAACCCTCACCCCTGGATCTTCGCGGCCACCGGCGCCATGTTCTTGCTCTTCGCGATGCCCTCGTTCTTCCTTGTCGAGCGAGGCCAAGCTGCGGCGGGGACCCGTCCCCGCAGAGAGCTCCGTAAAGCCTGGAACACCGCGAAGGACACGATCAAGACGCTCAAGCACGAGCGTCCCCTAACGCGGTTCTTGATCGCTCGGTTCGTTTACACGGACGCGGTGAACACGGTCATCCTGTTCATGGGCATCTACGCCACCAGCGAGGTAGGGTTCCCGGAAGCATGGGCCCAGCTCGTTCTCGGGGTGGGCATCGCGGGCGCGCTCGTGGGCGGGTACTCGTTGGGACGCGTGGTCGATCGGGTGAACGCCAAGCGTGTCTTGCTTTGGGTCATGGTGGGGTGGATGCTGGTCATGGCGGCGGCCGCAGCGATCCCCTTGTTGGAGCTCGATCGGAACCTGTTCTGGGTCGTGGCCGTGTTCGCGGGCGTTTCTCTGGGTGGAACATGGGCCGCGGATCGTCCCTTGATGCTGGAGTTGATCCCGACGGGACGCGTGGGGGAGTTCTATGGCGTGTACGGTATGGTGGGGCGGTTCGCGGCGGTGACGGGCCCGTTGACGTGGGCCATCATCGTGGACTTCTTGGGGTGGGGTAGGCCGGTGGCCGTGATCACGCTCTTGCTGGGCATCGTGGTCGCGACGTGGATCCTGTGGGGGGTTGACACGGTGGGGTCAACGGCGCGGCATCATGCGCGGCCGATCGTTGAGGACGCGCGGGGTTAAGCGATGGCGTCCGCGATGGCGTCTGCCACGTCGAGCGTGCTGGCGGATCCTCCCAGGTCGTAGGTGAGGGGTTTGCCGGCTTCAAGGATGGTCGCGGTGGCGTTCTCGATGCCGACCGCGGCGTTTTTTAACCGTTCGTCATCGTGTCGTTTGCCCAACCATTCGAGCATCATGCTGGAGGCGAGGACGGTGGCGATGGGGTTGACCTTGTACTCGCCGGCGTGCTTGGGGCTTGACCCGTGCACGGGTTCGAACATGGCGTGCTCGTCCCCGATGTTCCCGGCGGGAGCCATGCCCATGCCGCCTTGGAGCACCGCGGCGAGGTCCGTGACGATGTCGCCGAGCATGTTCGTGGTCACGCACACGTCGTAGTACTCGGGTTGGCGTACGAGCCATTGCGTGAACGCGTCCACGTACGCGTGATCGGCGTCGACGGCGCGGTGCTTGCGGGCGATCTCGTCGAAGATGCTTCGGAACAGGCGCGATCCGGCGAGGACGTTGGCTTTGTCGATGCACGTGACACGTTGGGTCCCATCTTGCGGGCACCCGTCGCGGTCGTGCACCAGGTCGTAGGCGGTCTCGATGACGCGCTTGGCGCCCTTGCGCGTGATCACGTTGTTGTCGATGCCAACCTCGGTTTGGCCCCCTCGGCGTAGTTGGCCACGAGCAGGCGTGTAGAGACCCTCCGTGTTCTCTCGCACGAGCACCATGTCCACCTTGTCAGCATCCCAGACGCGCTGGAAGGACCCGTGCACCTTGTGGGGAACGCCAGGGTAGAGCTTGGCGGGGCGAACGTTCGCGTAGAGATCCAAGCCGAAGCGTAGACCGAACACGACGCCCGCGCCCGCGATCTCGCCATCGTCTCGGCGCACGCCTGGCCATCCCACCGCGCCGAGAAGGATCGCATCCGCCTCCTCGCAGGCTTGCTTGGCTCCTGGGCCCCATTCTTCACCGGTCTCTTGGAAGTGCTGCGCGCCGCATGCGTGCTCCTCGATCTCCAGGTGCACATCGTGGGCTTCTTGGGCCGCCTCGAGGACCTTCAACGAGGCATCGATGACCTCGTTCCCGGTCCCGTCGCCTGGGAGCACAGCGATGTCGTACGTATGGGCCCCGGTGGGCATCGCGTCAAGGACCCACCACCACGCCTTCAACCCTTTGCCCTACCCCCAGAACCAACCGATGCTTCGATGAGGCTTCGAACGGGTCAGCCGTGCCTGTCACCACGAGTGGGAGACAAGGCCCTAAACGGCCAGAACACGAGCAAGAAACGTTCATGAGCGCCCCCGCCGAAAACCCGTGTGTAACAAAACTTAAGGTCACCTCTTCGAACGAGAACGTGTACCCAAGGTACAGGAGGTCATGCATGCGCGCACTCACCATCATCACGGCGCTCGCCACCACGCTCTTCCTCCTCGGCACAGCCAACGCCGCGCACGCCCCCCTCGCCGACACCCTCGAGGCCGACGACACCCTCACCAACCTCATCGACACCTTCGACCGGCTCGTCCTCCCCGAAACCCTCCAAGAAGCCACCAAAGGCCACGCCCAAGCCACGCTCCCCGGCCACAACGCTCCCCTTAACCCCAACCTGAACCTCTTCCAACACGCCCCCCTCCTTCTCCCCACCATCGACGACACCCTCACCCTCCCAACCCTTGAAACCGACGCTCACCAGGCCACCCCAACCAACGCGGACACGATCGAGGGCCAAACCACGGACACAACGCTCAACCCCGCCCCCGAGACGACGCAAACAAACGAACAAGACAACGCGCCCGCGATGCAACCCGCCGACGAGCGCACCACCGACGACCAAACCACCCAAGCGTCCGCTCAAGACGACCAAACCACCGCATCCAACACGCTCCAAAGCGCCTGGGAGGAACGAACCAGCGCCGAGAAAGCCGCCATCGCCGCCGGCCTCCTCGCCCTCCTCCTCGGCCCCCTCACCATGTACTCCCGCATCCAGCGAGGCGACGCGCTGGAGAACGACACCCGACGCAACATCTACGAGATCGTCGAGAACGATCCCGGCATCTGCATCAAAGACGTCGCAACCGACGCGGACGTCAGCTACTCCACCGCCAGCTACCACCTCGACCGCCTCGTCCGCATGGACTACATCGCTCGACGCAAAGAAGGCAACAAGGTGCTCTACTACAAGAACGGCGGAACCTTCACCCAGCAAGAACAACAACTCGTCCCCCTCCTCAAGAACACCGAAGCCATGCGCGTGTTCGAACACATCCTCGAGAACCCCTGGTGCTACCGCGCCGAAGTCGCCGAAGCCCTCGGCGTAAGCCACACCACCATCAACTGGCACCTCGACAACCTCCAAGAAGCCAACCTCGTCGAAGAACACCGCGAAGGCCGAAGCTGCCACCTCCGCATCCCCGACCAAGCCCTCGACCGCGTCGTCAACGTCATCGAGAAACTCGACGCGCTCGGCGTCGACGACGAAGGCTACACCCGCGTCGCCGAACCCATCCCCGCCTGAGCGTTCCCCCCGTTTCCAGGAACCCAGAACCCTCCCGTAGCTGCTTAAGCAAACAGCAGCGGCTGCTACACAAGCCAATGGCGACAAGCACGGTCCAGATCCGCAAGGACGACAAGATACAGCTCGAAAGGCTCCACCAACGCCCAGCCGAAACGACCGACGAGAAACCCACGCCACAGGAGACCGTCCACACGGTCCTCCCGTTCGCCACGACCAACAAGGACGACCTCCTACGCCAGCATGCCGGCAACCCTTGCACGAAGACGAAACCGATCGTTGGCTGGAGAAAACCCACGACCTCGGGGCTTGGTCCGTCGACGACATCGACCAGATCCTTTACGGGGAAAGCAAGGACGAGTGACCCCTCAGCGTCGACCGCATCATAGCCCGCATCGATCAACCACCGACACCCCGTAAGGAGAGCTGAAGAACCCATCGTGCGCAAAGGCGCAAACCCTGCCTCCCGGCACCTGATGACCAACGTTCAAGCTACCCCCTTCCCGAACAACTGAACAAAAAAAACCACGACGCCAGGCCGGCCCCCCTACCCTTCATCCATCCCGTGCCTTCTCCTCGCGATCGCCTGCACCGCCCCATGCAACCTATGCGCCAGATCCGCCGTCGCGAACAACGCCGTCGCGAACAACAACCACGGCTCATACCCCACCACGATGAACCACAACGCCGTCAACCCCCCCACCGTCCCAGCCGCGCGCGACACCCGATCATGCTGCGCGATGCTATGCTTCAACAACTGCCCCGCCAACAACATCACCATGTACGCCACGAAGAACGTGAACAACAACCCCGCATGCTGCATGATCTCCTCGGGCACGAACAAGTACACCCAATACACCAACAACGAGTAGAACAACAGATCCATCAACGAATCAAAATTCGACCCCCAATCGCTCTCCCCCTCCCACCGACGCGCCAACATCCCATCCCCCAAATCCGTCGCAACCGCAGCCACACCAAACGTCACCGTCGCCAAACGCGCCTCCTCCAACGCAGCCCACGTACCAAGCCCCACGAACGGCAAACGCGCCAACGTCAAACCGTTCACGATACTCCAGCGATCCACAACCCCCGACCCTAGTCGTTGTTCAAGACGCTTCTGCTCCTCCACGACCCCAACACCCTACTCCTCCCTTGACCCCAACCCCACGAACGGGCTCCGAGCCGCCTCCAACTTCTCCCCATCGAACCCCACCCCCAACAACCCCTCCTCGAAAT
>PWVY01000253.1 GCA_003561665.1 Thermoplasmata archaeon | reverse complement strand
GAGCCTGCGTACCCACAACGGTCGCTGCCGCTTGGTCCACCTGATCTTCAAACGCCTGATCTAACAGATGGGGGGGTGCCGCACTCCACCATTCACCAACGGGGACGTCCTCTTCGCGCCTCGTCTCGATCAAAGATGCGATAGCCTCGGATGCATCCCGCGTCACGTGCAAAAACAATGCGTCCGGGAACCAACGATCCAACTCTCTAATCCGCGTGCTGTTGTGGTTGTTCTTGTTCAAGAAAGGAGCCCCGTAAACCCGCTCCAACGCTGCCACCGTTCTTACCATCTCTTCCCCGGTTTTTCGATCCAACCTTGGCGTGGGTTCATACCGAGGGAACCATCGATGGAAGACATCCCACCCGTCACTGGGGGCAGCCCAGCCATCCACGTGACCACGTTGGCTCTCGAACGTCACCTCATACCGACCTACAAGCCTGGCAGCCAACGCCACGACGGTGCAAAGGTAAGGATAGCGCTTCGAAACATTGGGCACATACGCGAACGCGTAACGGTTTAGCAACGACAAGGAGACGATCGTCGTCCCTGATCGTGGCGCTCCAACTATGAACAACGGAGGGTAACGTGGATCAGCTCTCCCAATGCGAAGGAATGGAGCTTCCACCATCTTCCCCATGGCTTCCGTCATGGACGCGAGTCCGTGCCTCATCGAACCCCTCATGGAAGAAGGTCCCTAGCAAGCGAAATCGCATGGGACGTGAGACTATCTTGCTTGATCATGGGTGCCGGCAGGCGCTCCGGTCCAAACCTTTTCTTGAACTTGACGACACCTTCGTGGCCACCGCTAGGATTAAAATCGAACCATTCTAACCCCCTATCGCACGCGTCTCGAATCGCCTCCCGGAACAAAATATCAACGGGGTTAACATCGAAATATTCCCTTAGCGTGGCACCGTGCCAATAGGCCACGTGATTCCCAGCGTAGAGGCACAATGCACCCGAGACGACTCTCCCATCGAACCGGGAAACCCATAGCTCAACTCCTTCCTCCTCCGCGCGAAGAGCTTCAAAAAGGGGCCAGTGGTACCGGGATGAGGCGTCTTCACCCCATCGCTCAAGCGAGTCTTCGTACGCCTCGAAATACTCTTCCCACTCAGACCTTGATTCCGCCGTTGAAACTTTTACCCCCTCGCGCTCTGCCTTTCGAGCGTTATATCGGCGGCTTTTCGACCATCCATCCAGAATCTTGTCAAACGGGGATGAAAGATGGAGCGCTTGCGTGAAGTCATCCTGAGCCTTTTCGAGAAGGCTCTGGCTCGGCGATGGGGCAAAGGGGTTCACGCGCCACTTGACCTCTCCCAATCCAACGATAACCTGTTCGATCGCCTCTCGCTGGGAGGCGTCTAAAGAGCTTGGGGCCAGCCATCCGCCGTAGGTTCCCGCCGGGCTAGAGATGTGAGCTCGAACGGTCCCTCCCCAACGCTTTGCTATCGTCAACGGGAGCAGAGCCTCAGTCCCCTCGTCGAAACGAACGAGGCGAGGGGATGGTTCCATGTCGTCCCTATATATTGACCATACACGAGACCATGCTGGGGAGTGGAAGAAGGTCGCGTAGGGGGTTTCTTTGAAGAACCGGTTCCACTCTTCGTCGGTTGCTTTCCGGACATCGTCGACGTGATTTGGCAAGCGGCCCATCATGACCCTAACTTCTCCTGAACCGCGTCGATTACCGTGCCCACATCATCGTCGCCCATCCCGGGTGTAAGGGGAAGGCTCACGGTCTGTCGTCCGATGCGGGTCGCGTGGGGGAAATCCTCAGGCTCCCATCCGAGATTCTTCTGGTAGTAGGGGTGCTCAGGGAGCGCTACGTAGTGGACCCCGACGCCGACTCCTTGCTCGGTCATGGCTGTGAGGAAGGCGTCGCGGGTGATGCCGGCTGCGTCTTCGTCGACGAGGACGGTGTAGAGATGATAGGCATGACGGGTTCCTGGTTCCGGCTCGGGGGGTAGGGTGAGGGGCGTGTCTTTGAGGGCGTCGTTGTAGGCGCCCCATACCATTTCTCGTCGTTCCCAGTTGTCGTCGACGCGTGCGAGTTGGTGGATGCCAAGAGCGGCTTGGATGTCCGTCATGTTGTACTTGTACCCGGGTTCGACGACGTGGTAGTGTTTGTATCCGTCTGTCCCGTAGCGTTTCCAGGCGTCTCGGCTCATGCCATGGAGGGCCAGACGGCGGAGGTCCTCGGCGGCCTCCTCGGTTTTGGTAAGGATCATGCCGCCTTCGGCTGTTGCCACGTTCTTTGTGGCGTAGAAGCTAAAGCATCCGTATTCGCCGAACGTGCCCGCGTGTTCCCCGTTGCGTTGGGTTTCAATGGCGTGGGCGCAGTCTTCGATGAGGGTTAGATCGTGGTCTTGGCAGGCGTCGACGATGGGATTCATCTTGCAGGGTCGACCGGCGAAATGGACCGGGAGGATGCCGGCGGTGCGGTCGGTGATGGTTTCCTTGAGTCCTTCGGGGTCGATGTTCATCGTCTTGGGGTCCACGTCGGCGAGCACGGGCGTGGCGCCAGCGTGGAGGATGGCGTTCGCGGTGGCACAGAACGTCAGGGGCGTCGTGATGACCTCGTCGCCGGGTCCAATGTCGGCAGAGATGAGGCTTAGGTGAAGCGCCGCGGTGCAGGAGGATACGGCGACGGCGTGTGGAGCCTCTTTGTACGCCGCGAAGTCGTCTTCGAACCGGGTGACCTTGGGCCCGGTGCCGATCCACCCGGATCGTAGCGTGTCCAGGACTTCGTTGATCTCCTCTTCGTGAAGGACGGGTTGGCCGAAGACGAGGAAGTCATCCTCGGTCGTCATCGGGAGCCTCCGTGCTTGTTGCTCCAGCGAGCGTGTTCCCACTCGTGCGGGGTCTCGTTGATGCGAAGAACCTCGTGCAGGTACTCGCCGTACGCCTTGTAGGGGGCTTCTTTGGCGAGGGTGCGTAGCTTATCCTCGTCGATGTACCCCATGTTGTAGGCGACCTCTTCGATGCAGGCGACTTTGAGGCCTTGGCGCCGCTCGACGGTCGCGATGAAGCTGGAGGCTTCGTGGAGAGCCTGGTGGGTTCCCGTGTCCAACCAGGCAGCTCCGCGTCCAAGGCGGACCATATCAAGGGCGCCTTGTTCCAGGTAGGTTCGGTTCACGTCCGTGATCTCAAGCTCGCCTCTGTCGGACGGGGTGAGGTTCTCGGCGATGTCGATGACGCGGTTGTCGTACATGTAGAGCCCGGTGATGGCGTAGTTGGAGGGGGGCTCGTCTGGTTTCTCGATGATGTCAACGACGCGTCCGTCGGCGTCAAAGCTCGCCACGCCGTACCGTTCGGGCTCTTTGACGTAGTACCCGAAAACGGTGGCGCCGGTGTTCTCTTGCACGGCGTTTTGAAGCATCTCGCTTAGGCCTTGCCCGTAGAAGACGTTGTCACCGAGGACGAGCGTTACGTCGTCGTCTCCAATGAAGTCCCGCCCGATGCGGAAGGCGTCGGCGATGCCGCGAGGTTCGGATTGTTCAGCGTAAGAGATCTTGACGCCGATGCGTTCCCCATCGCCGAGGAGATCCTCGTAACGGGGCAAGTCGGTGGGTGTGCTGATGAGGAGGATGTCCCTGATGCCAGCAAGCAGGAGGGTGGAGAGAGGGTAGTAAACCATCGGCTTGTCATAGATCGGAAGTAGTTGTTTGCTCACGGCTTGCGTGACAGGATGAAGGCGTGTACCTTTCCCTCCGGCGAGTATAATTCCTTTCATGCGTTTTCGACCTCTTTCCCGAGCGGTTGGACCCCTTCATGCGTGATCCATCGTATCGCGTGATCGAGGCCCTCCTCGAAGGGGATCCTTGGGGCCCATCCAAGGCTTCGCATTTTTGCATCGTCGAGGCTGTACCGGTAATCGTGGCCGGGCCGGTCTTCCACGAAATGGATAAGGGACTGAGGTTTTTCGAGCTTCTCGAGGATGCCTTGGACGACGTTGAGGTTGCGGCGCTCGTCTTGCGCGGCGATGTTGTACACGTCCCCGTCGAAGTTCGCTTTCTCTGCAAGCGCCCAGAGGGCTTGGCAGTGGTCTTTCACGTAGAGCCAGTCGCGAACGTTTGTCCCATCCCCGTACACGGGGAGGGGGTCGTTGGTGAGCGCGTTGGTCGCCATAAGGGGGATAAGTTTCTCGGGGTGTTGGCGAGGCCCGTAGTTGTTCGTGCAGCGCGTGATCGTGATAGGCGTCCCGTACGTGGTCTGGTGCGCGAGCGCGAGAAGATCGCTTCCGGCTTTGCTTGCAGCGTACGGGCTTGAGGGGTCGTAGGGATCCTCCTCGTTGAAGGAGCCCTCCCTGATGCTCCCGTACACCTCGTCCGTGCTCACGTGAACGAACCGGTCAATCTCATGCATGCGGGCCAAATCAAGGAGCACCTGTGTCCCGACGACGTTCGTCTCCGCGAAAGGGACGCCGTCCTGGATGCTCCGATCAACGTGGCTTTCGGCAGCGAGATGGAAGACGATCTCGGGCTCGAACGCGGTGAACACCGCATCCATCTCGTCCACGTTGCAAACATCGACGCGCTCAAGGGTGTGCTCTGTCCCCTCGAGGCCCTTGAGATTCCTCGGATCAGCCGCATACGTCATCTTGTCCACGGTGATGATCTCTAGGTCCGCGGGCGCGTGCACGTCCTCGTAGGCTTCCTGATCTGGACAACAAGCGGGACTGGCTTGGCCCGACGCATGAACGAGATGGTGGACAAGGTTGGATCCGATGAACCCCGCACCTCCCGTTACAAGAACCCTCATCGTTGCCATCCCCCATCGAAACCAAGCCTTCGGGACCAAACGACCAGGATCAATCGAAACATCTCATCATCGAACATCGGGACTACTACCCCGCCCTATGATTCCTTTCTCTTCTATTCCTTACGCTTCGGCCCCAAGCACCTCTTCCCTCGTCACGCTCCTGAAACGCCATCCACCCACCCCCACCTCCCATAACCACTCCCCGCCGACCCACGGACCGGTGACCACTCTGACCCGTTTCACCGGCCACGCACGAAAACGGATGAACCGCTACGACCTCAAAGAAGATCGTCGACGGTCATAGCGGAAGACAGCTTAACCAAAAGGCCCTAAAACGGGTGCATCCTAAGAGTCGTGTTCGAGAAGAGCAGAAACGAAACCGTGATCGTCACAGTCTAACCCGCCAAGCGTGGCCGCCATGAAATATGACTACGACCCCGAAACGGACACCCTCACCGTCATCCTCCATGAAGGCACCCCAGACCATGGAGAGCAAACCGAGAACATCATCACGCACTACACCGAAAACGGCAAGCCCGTGGAGACCGAGATCCTGGACGCAAGCAACACAGTCCTCGAACTCATCCGCCCCATGCTCGGAACAGGACGAAAAACGGCACAAACACGAAAGCACAGGAAACAAGCGTTACCATGCCACCCGACTAGCATCTCCTGAAAACCCCTTCGAACCATGAAGACAACGATGCTCGCTTCGAACACTCGGCACGTCACTCATCCTTAGGCCAGGCGCATCACGCGTTTTGGAATTCCTCGATGAAGCCCTCGCTTTGCAAATGAAGCAACACGCGATTTGCGGCTTGTTCGGGCGTGGTCTCCGTGGTGTCCAACCGCACCTCCGGGTTCTCCGGCGCCTCGAAGGGATCGTTCACGCCCGTGAAGTTGTCGATGATGCCCTCCTCCGCCTTCTCGTACAACCCCTTGCGGTCGCGTTTCTTGCAGACCTCAACGGGCGTGTCGACGTGCACGAGGATGAACCCGCCCACCTCCTCGATCAAATCACGCACCTGTCGTCGCGTTTCTTGGTAGGGGGCGATGTTCGCGCAAAGCGCGATGCCCCGGTTCTTCGTGATCTCGCTCGCAACGAACCCGATGCGTCGGATGTTCAAATCCCGATCGTGCTTACTGAACCCTAACTCGCTTGAAAGGTTCTTGCGCACGATGTCCCCATCCAGCAACGTGACCGGGCGCGAGCCGTGCTCTAAGAGTTTGGCGTTCACGATGTTCGCGATGGTGCTTTTCCCGCTGCTGGGCAACCCCGTGAAGAACACCGTGAACCCCTGCTCTTGGCGCGAAGGATAGCGTTCTCGCAGTTGTTCAAGCACTTCGGGGTAGCTGAACCAGCCCGGGATCTTCTCGCCGCTTTTGAGCATCTCGCGCAATTGCGTCCCGCTGATGTACTTGAACGTGGCTCCTTCCTCGGCTTCGCTTTTGGGCACGTAGCCTTGCTTTTTCTCGCTGTAGACGTGCTCTTCGAAGCGAACGATCTCGATGTCAAGCTCATCCTCGAACCGACCCACGTACTCTTGTGCCTCGTAAGGCCCGTAGAAGTCCTTCCCGTCATCATCCGAGCAGCCGGCGTGATCGCGCCCGATGGGGAAGTGCGAGCACCCGTAGTTCTGGCGGATGATGGCATGCCAGAGGGCTTCCCGGGGCCCGGCCATGCGCATGGCCAGGGGAAGCAAAGCAAGCTCGGTGGTTTGAGGGTTAAACCGGTCCAGCACGGCTTTGTAGCAGCGGGTGCGCGTGAAGTGGTCCACGTCCCCTGGTTTGGTTTCCCCAACGACGGGGTGGATCAGGAGGTTGGCTTCGGTCTCTCGTGCGGCGCGAGAGGCCAGCGCGCAGTGGACGCGGTGCATGGGGTTCCTGGTCTGGAAGCCCACGACCCGGTCCCAGCCGCGTTTGGTGAACAAGCGGCGGGTTTCCTGGGGCCGGTAGCGGTGTTCTTGGAAGGTGTGGTGCGTGGGGTGTTCGAGGCCTTCGAGGGTGCCGCCGACGTACACGGGGTTCGTTTCGTGAAGGAGCTTGTGCACGGTGGGGTGGTCGGTGCTCGTGGTGCCGAGCACGTTCTTGGCTTCCCATTCGATATCGGGTCGCCAGATGTCCGTGATGGTGAGGATGGCGATGACAAGGCCTTCAGGGCTTCGTAGGGCCACGCGGGAGGCTTCTTCGAGGAGGTTGTTGCTGACGAATTCGTCCGTGACATCCAGCGTGATGGGCATGGGCCACACGGTGCCATCCGCTAGGCGTGCGTCCTTGACGACCTTGTTGTAGCCCTCTTTCCCTAGGAACCCCTCCAAAGGGCTGAACGCGCCGTTAAGGAGAAGTTCCACGTCCCACAGTTGGCGCTCGGTAAGATCCCAGTCGGGCATCTGCGTGGCTTCGCTTTTGAGCTTCTGGGCGCGTGTTTCGTCCACGACCAAGTCCTTGAGCGTTCCACCGTGCGGGGGGACAAGATCCGTCATGATTCACGACTCCGCCACGAACCGGAGGTTCGAGAGCATGCTCCCAGGCACGCTCAGCGTTTAAAGATTCTTTGCTCGCGGGACGAAAAGACAACGCCCTACGCTTTCCCCTCGGCAGCGCTCGCGATGCGCTCGACCAACGAGCACACCCGGTGCACCGCGCAATGCTCCCGCAAGTACTCCGTATCGAGGGCTTGGCCCTGCACGCGAGCGACTGCGAGGGCATCTTCCAAGTCTGGGCCGCGCCGTTTTTTCGTGTTCACGAGTTTGCGCAAAATCAAGTCTTCAGGACTGATGAACGGAACCGTTCGCCCTCGGAACCGTTTTCGAACGCGCCGTTCGAACTCGCGCTCGTAGAACGAGTGACCGGCAACGAAGAACACTTCGATGTTCAACCCGCTAGGATGAGTCGTGACCAGACGCTTGCCCCACTCAGGGGAGATGCGTTCCTCGATGGTCCCGTCCCCGATGCTCTCTACGATGTTTCCAACCTTGGCACGGTCCTTGAAGGGGAGATGGATCGCGAGGTCGACATCCGCCGTGGTTCGGGGACGCCCATGAGCCATGACCGCGAAAGCGCCCACGATCATGAACGCGTACTCCGTGGCTTCGAAGGCCTCAACAACCTCCAAAAGGACACCCCCCGCGTCGTTTGGTTCACCCATGCCTGAACCCTCACGTCCCGCCCTTGACTCCATGGTCGCCCGGCGTGAGTTCTTTCCCAAGGTCGATCAAGCTGCATCCCAGTTCAAGACGCCCCTGGCCCCCAAGCTCCCTCCATCGCTGGATTTGGGGCCAATGCGGGGGTTCGCGTGCCATCGCTTCGAACATAGTTCCTCGTGCCTTATAAAGGGACGGAGAGGGTGCCCGAACGTTCCGGGTTCCTTGAGCGATGGCGTCCGTGTCCGCTTTCGATGCCTTCCTATGCGTCCGTGGGGAGGGTGAAGTGGAACGTGGATCCCTCGCCCAGCGTGCTGGTCACGGTCATGTGGCCTCCATGGCGTTCGATGATGCGCGAGGCCAGTGCTAGCCCGACGCCGGTGCCTTCGCGGTTGCCGGTGTTGCTGGCGCGCGTGAACACTCCGAAAAGGTCCGCTTGCTCATCCTCGGGGATCCCGATCCCGTTGTCCTCCACGAAGAAGCGCAACGCGTGGGGTTCTTCTTCGTAGCGGATGCGAACGGTGGGTGTGGGTGCGTCGTTGTACTTGATCGCGTTCTGGATGAGGTTCTTGAACACGCGGCGAAGAAGCGCCACGTCCCCGTTCACGGTGGGCAACGCGTCTTGAGTCGTGATGCGCGCGTTGGCCTTTTTGATGGTTTGTGCGAGCTCGTCCTCGACCTCCTCGATCAAGGCCTTCGTGTTCACGGGGCTTTTCTCGATCTCGTCCCGGCGAGCCCTGGCGTACCGGGAAAGATCCCGGATGAGGTCGCTCATGCGTTCACCGCCCGTTTGGGCCTCCGTGAGAAGCTCGTTGATCTCTGCGTCGTCGTGGTCTTCAAGTTCAAGGTTGAGCAGGTCGAGGTTGCTGACGATTTGGCTTAAGGGGTCTTTGAGTTCGTGCGTGACGACGCTGACGAACCGATCCAGCTCCTCGTTGGAGAAGCGAAGCTCGTCGTTGACGGTTTCAAGCGTGCCTTTCGCGTCTTTGAGCTCCGTGCTGCGACGGCGCAGTTCCAGTTGCATCATGACTTGTTGGCTAAGGGCTTCCAGCGCGCGTCGTTGGTCTTCGGTGAACGTGCTTGGTTCGTCGTGGATGGCGCAGATGGTGCCAAGGCCGCGCCCGTCCGGCGTGGTCAGGGGGGCTCCGGCGTAGAAGCGCACGTGGGGATCGTTCAGGACGTAGGGGTTGTCTTGGAACCGGTCGTCGGTGCGTGCATCTTCCACGACCATGACTTGGCCCGGGTTGCAGATGGCGTGCGCGCAGAAGGCGTGCTCGCGGGGGGTCTCGTGGTCATCGATGCCTTGTTTGGCTTTGAACCATTGGCGGTGCTCGTCGATGAGTGTGATGGCTGCCATCCGCGTCCCGCAGATCAGGGATGCTAGGTAGCAGAGGCCTTCGTAGGCGGGTTCGGGCGCCGTGTCCAGGATGTCGTAGCTTCGAAGCGCTTGTAACCGGAGCGCTTCGTTGTCCGGGATGGGGTACATGGCGGCCAGATTGGTTGCTCCCTGCCCCTTTGATTGCTGGCTTGCCGTTTATGCCTTCCTGAACGTGGGGGATGGTTCGTGTTAGAGGCGTAGGAGGTCTTCGTTCGCGGCGGCGACGAAGTGGGGGTTGAGGAGGTCGTTTTTGTTGTATTGGAGGGGGTTTTGGGTGGGTTCGTTTTCTTGGGCTTGAACGACGAGGCCGCCGGCGGCTTCGAGGACGGCTTGCGCGGCGGCGGTGTCCCATTCCATGGTGGGGGCCAGGCGGGGGTAGAGGTGGGCTTTGCCTTCGGCGATGCGTAAGAATTTGAGGCTGCTTCCGGCTTCGATGGTGCGAACTTCGCGGCCGGCTTGTTGGATGCGTTCGACGTAGGCTTGCGTGGCGTCGTTCTGGTGTGAGCGGGAGACGACAATCTCGACGGGTTCGTCCGTGGTGGGGGGTTCGGCTTCGAGGATGTGGCGTTTGCCATCACCGAGCACGTAGGCATCCTCGCCGGGGACGGCGACGAAGGTTCGATCGGTGACGGGGACGTGCACGATGCCAAGCACGGGGTGCCCATGCTCGATGAGGGCGATGTTCACCGTGAATTCGCCGTTCTCTT